>NZ_OBMS01000010.1:0-16399 GCF_900217715.1 Bacteroides sp. AR29 | reverse complement strand
CATTCCCAAGCACTGCCTGAGTACTGCCAGCCGCTGGTTGAATGCCCTGAGTGCCGACTGGTATTCCCGGTATGCGGCTTCCGACCCTTCCTCACTTTGTAATATGGGGAATAAATAAGGAGAGTCCTTGTCCTTGTTTGCTATTATTCTCACCATCTGCATGGCTTCGGGTGTGAGTGATACGGTCAGCGCCCGTCCCGTCTTCCGTCGTCTGTACGATAGTATATTTCCCTGCAGGTCCCTTTTGTGCAGGTATGCCAGATCCACAAAGGGTATGCCCCTGAGCATGAACATGAGTACGAAGAAAATCCTTGTTTTCTGCTGTGTGTTTGGGAGCGCCCCTCCTTGCAGGCTCCTTTCCGTCTCCCTTACCAGGCTGCTGATGTCTGATGCCTCGAGCGCCTTCTTCCTGTCCGCCCGTGTGCCGGTATACACATGCTCGAACAGTCTGGGTACATACCGTATGTACTTTCTGTCCACCGCCCGGTTATACACCGAGCGTACCGTCTTGATGTAGGTGGATACGGTGTTCCAACTGCAGTTCCTCTGCCTGAGGAAGTTTTCGAATCTCTTCAGTACGGTCGGGCTCAACTTGCGCATGGGCATCGGCTGCCATTTGGTGAATGCCGAGAATGCATTCACCGCTGACTGGTAGATGTGTGCCGTCCCCCACCTGCCGCCTTCCCGGAGTTCCCCGATGACTGAGGAGAACATCTCCTGTAAGGTAATTTCATTTCTATTCATTTCCAATTTATTTATAAAGGGTTTACCTTACAAGTATATACAATAAAATGAAGAAAAACAGAAGCTTATAATGTATTTCTTCATTTTAGCCAGTCTTTCAGAATGAACTCAAATATATTTCTTATATTTGCGAAAAAAGTCGCATTGAAAAAAGTCGCAATATGAATAATCCATTTAAATTCGGTACGATTGTAGACGGTGAATACTTTACGGATAGAGTAGCGGAACAAGAAAAAGTAAGAGAGATACTTGCAAGTGAGAATCACCTGATACTTATTAGCCCACGACGTTTCGGCAAGACCAGCCTCGTCCAAAAAGTAACGAAAGGGTTGTCACGTCCCGTTTTCCAGTTGAACCTGCAGTTGGTAACAGGCACTGCCGACTTTGCTGCACGATTATTGCGGATTGTGCTTCAACAATATTCTATGGAACGTCTGAAGCATCTTATCACTCACTTTCGTTTTATCCCCACCATTTCAACCAATCCCATGACGGATGGCATAGAAGTTTCATTTCAGCCGTCAATGGATGGTTTCATTTTGTTGGAGGATGTATTCACACTGATTGATAAACTGGGAATGAAGAATCCACACAAGAAACCGATTGTAGTACTGGACGAATTCCAAGAAATACGTACATTGGACAAGAATCTGGATAAAAGATTGCGGTCTATTCTACAGACTTACAACCATGCCAATTACATTTTCTTAGGTAGCCAGGAATCGATGATGCAGGAAATCTTTGAGAAAAAGAAATCTCCTTTCTATCATTTTGGATATTTGATGAAGTTGGGTAAGATTCCTCAAGATGACTTCTATGAGTTTCTCAAGAATGGCTTTCTTCTCTTGGGTGAAGATATGGATGCTGAAACGATAGGCCGCAGCATTCTGTCGTTCACCAATTGTCATCCCTATTACACCCAGCAACTGGCTTACCAGACATGGAATAACTGGAAACAAAACGGTTACAGTGATACTTTGGTGGAAACTGCCATTACGGAGTTGACCCATGTACATGATATGGATTATGAACGTTTATGGAGCACTTTCAATAAAACAGATAAAAAAGTCTTGATAGGCTTAACTATGCAGATGGGGACTCCGTCCAGTCTTCCTTTTCTACAAGCTGTCGGTATTGATTCTCCAAGTACAGCTTTCAGTAGCTTGAAGCGACTTGGACAACAAGGATATGTGATACGTAATGAGGGGTATGAACTGGATGACCCTTTCTTCAGAAGGTGGATTGAAGTAAAGAGAGAAGGGCGATAGAAAGAGGAAATCCTTGTTGGGTTTCGTATCATTTCAGCATATTGAGTTTTATGCTTATCATGTCTTTATATGATATTTGCATCTCCTCCGGTAGAAAAGAGAGACTGATGAACTCCATCCATTTGGTTTCTACTTTCAAGAGTTTCTTGAAGAGGTTTTCTATTACTTTTTCGTCCAATCCCGACGCCCGCATGGACATGACAAAGTCAGCCTTCTTTAATTTACGTTTTTTGCCGTTTAGTGTAAGTGCAAGTTCTTCGGTGTCTTCAGGCATCACCAATGCGGTAGACAGCATGTCATATGCTGGTGTGAGCGTATATACCTCTTGTTGGGGACTATAAAGCGAGAAGTTCTTCAAATGCATGTCGGCATTACCGGTTATCCATGAAAAGACGACTTGCTCCCAGAAATTCACCAGGTCCAATTTGGGAGCGGATGAATATCTCAGCACTAACTTCGCAATCTGTTCATAAGAACCTTTGTATTTTTGTTCAGTGAGTTTTTCAGAAAGTTGGCACATGTCTTCCATAGCCAATTTCCCTCCTTCATTCGTGCGGTCTATGCGCCGGGTGATATAGCATAATTCACCATCCTCAAAGCGGATGAGGCTATGCGGCACAACTCGTATCTTGGCTATCTCCGCAAGATGCATTGTCAGATCCTCTAATTCGGGAAGATTGCCGAACCGTTCGGTTTGCGGCTTCAAAATATAGCGCCCCCATAAGCCTACAATCGTAAATCGTCCAGGCTCGTTTTTACTTCCTTTGTTGATATCCAATGATAATTTGGCCTGCACTCCGGTCAGTGTGGTCTGACTGCGAATTACCTGCCTTGCCAAATCGTTGAGATTATTGTGCGTATAAGGCAATATAGGCGCCTCTAGTGTCCCGAATATCTTTTTTGAGCAAGCCTTGTGGAAATCCCTCTCATTTCCATTCAGTTCTTTGTAGCAATACAGACATTTTGCCATTTTTAATCCTCCTCATTTATAGGTTCGATACCCACTGCACCGATACAGTCTTTACAGCACGCCAGCAACAGTGACATTCGGTCACGTGCATCTATTTTCCAGTTCTTTTCCGCAATGTCAAGCAGCCATCCTTCGGGTATCAGCCCGTCGAAAAAAGGAAACAGCACTTTGTCGTGATAGGCTTTCTCTGTCAAGGGTAATGTGAGACTGACAGCTTCTGCAACATCCGACTGCAGGAATTCCGTATCGTACTGGAAGGTATAGCCATCCTCATCCTCTGTGAGGATACCGGCTTTTATTCCTCGGAGATTTATCAATGCCTGCTTCATCATTCGTCAGTTTTAGTTATAGGTACTGCGCCAACTTCGCTGCCAAACAAAGACAGTAGCTGGTTTACCTTGTCCAACCGCAGCGTCTGTTTGCCTTGTTCCAATTCACGGACAAAGCGCAAGCCTACTCCTGACTTTTCCGAAAGTTCCACTTGGGTCAGATTGTACTGCTTACGCATCGCTTTTACATATTTGGATAATGTTGTTTGTTCCGTATATTCCATTTTTATACCCTTTGGGGTACAAAGATAGAATATATTTTCGTTATTACACCCATAAGGGTATAAAAAGATTAAAGGAGAAAGAGATTATGTCTTTTCGGGTATAAATTAGCTAGAATAAGTTTATGAATCTATCCATTTCCTGTCTACCTATTTCTGGCTTTACTCTTAAAGCCTGCCAGTCCTTCACTGCTTCAACGGCCTCTGTGATAATTCTTTCAGTGGCTTTTGGGCTAAGCATATAATCTCTTATGAGAATCACACTATATTTCTAGGCCGGCTTTGCTTGATTCTGCTGAGTACATAAGAAGATAGCTTGTTATGTTGTTCAAACTCTTATAAATTCTTGTCACTTTTGCTGCGTACAACTGTCTAAATGGTGAATTGCTGAAAAAAGCAAGAGGCTGTCTCAAAATGCACTTGAGATAGCCTCTTCTATGCAAATGTTTTACTCTTCAGTTTATTCCTGATATTTCACTTTTGTTCCCAAAGCATCGTGGCGCATTTCGCGCTCACTTCGGTAAAGCTTTTCATCTTTTAAATAATAGTATTCCTGATAACCTCCAAATTCGATATTGGCATACTCTAAGTGGTCTTCGGCCTTGCAAGACTTCCATGTACCTTCATACTTCACTGAATCAGAGAAAGTGATGAGGGTGGTTGAGTCTGCACGGAGTTCAAACCTCACGCCATTTTCCGTTATGAATGTACCGGCGAAAGAATGAGTAGACTCTGTACTGTTAGTATTGGTACAAGAATATAAAAAACCGAAAGCTATTGTCAACATAGCCAAAATCGTTCGTCTCATTGTTCTTTTGTTTTTATAGAAAAGAGAGTGCTTCTTTTCCGGAAACACTCTCTTTTATTAGTTATCTGCAGTGATGATTATCTTTGAGCAGGAGTACCAGAGTTCTTCTTAACATCAACTTCGAATGTCAAAGTGAATGTCTTCCACTTGTAACCGAACTTCACAGGGATGAACAATTTGTAATCCCAGTTAACCGGAGTACCGCTGTAGTTGTTGTAAGTCAGAGTTTCATCTGCCTGGTTGTAAACAACCTTGGTATTAGAAGGCAGAGGACCGTTTGTTACACCATCAGTCGGAACCAAGTTACCGTTAACCAGTTTCAAGTTAGACTTGATTTGGTCTGTCATCCATTCGCCCGGAACTACTTCGTAGAATTCCCACAAAGCTTTCTGCAAGCCGGTAGTATTGGCTACAATATACTTCTTGCCTGATTCGTCAGCATTCCAAGAAACATAAGTGAAAGCACCCTTAACGTCAATTGTACTACCACCTACAGTTGCATCAGTAAAGTTCTCAGTTTCACCTGTAGTTACTGTCAACGGTTCGATGATAAATGCATCATATTCCTTGATAGTTGCAGTGTGGGCAGCAGCCAGCAGAGAACCAGCAGCACAAGCATCTGTGTAGCATACGTCGGCAACCAACTTGATGGGGACATACTTGCCTACGAGAGCCTTGGCAGCTTCTGTCGGAGCGTCGCCGCTACGCGGTGCGTGAGTCGGGTTTACTTCTTCCAACTTGATGTTGTAAGTGATTTCATTGGCATCCAGCTTGTTGGGAGCGTAGTTCACAATCTCAGCAGCTTTCTTGCCGTCGATGTACAGGATTGTTCCGTCAGGACTTACAGTCGCAGTCTTTTCAACAACGCTTGTACCGTTGAAATATTCGTACTTGTAAGCAGAATTGGCAGCTTCCAGTTTTTCTTTGTCGAACACGAAGCGGGCACCTTCCTCTGAATAAGCACCACCTTTCACACCCTGGTGGCCGCTGGCAGCATAAGGATACAGTCCGGAATAGAAGAACTTCTTACCGGCACGCAGTGCATCGGCATACCAGATTGCGCCGCCCAAACCGGTTGTCGGTTTAACTCCGAGGTCGTTCAGGAAACCGTTCAGCAAGTCTGTGTAGATGTTACATGTCGGGTTATTCTCTGTATTGTTAGACCATGCCGGGTTGGATTCCTCGGTATTGTAAACAATCGGGTTTACATTGAATGTGGACCATTCATTGTCGTTCTTCCAGTAGCGGCCATCGTAACCCCAGAGGTTGAATACCGGCTTGTAGATAGTACGTGTCAAAGTAATCTTCAATGTAGGATATGCACCTGTAGGATCGGAGTAGTAGCAAACCTTGCTGAAGCTCATCTTTTCCTGGTTGTTCCAGTTCGGATACTTCTTAACGATGTCTGCATGAGTCAGTGTCCAGATGATGTTGTAAGATTCTACACCAGCTTCAGAGTTGGCAATCACAGAAGCCGTACCTTCGCCGGCACCCTTTGTACCATCAAATTGAGTATAAACGGCGTGGAATTCCTGCTTGGTCATACCACCTTCTTTAGCCTTGTCGTAGATGTCCTCATTCATTTCCTGAGTACCGATACGACCGGTGTAGTTGCTGCAGTAATAGATAGAATCAGCAAAAGCATGAGACAACTCTCTCTCGCCAGCTTCTTTCACCCATTTCACTTTCAGGTAACGCATGGCAACCAAAGCATTGTTTACTGTATCCACCAGTTCCACGCGAACGATAGGCTCACGACCTACAGCTGTTGCAGAAGTACCTTCGACAGTGTAAACCTTGGAAGACATGATACCGTTTTCGTGAGAATCCAGCTTGGCAAATTTCTGCTGGTCTGTCTTGTTGGTGTTACCATCTACGCCACCCAATGTGTTATAAGGAGCAGTAGGGATGTAGAAACGGAATGTCAGACCATAATCCTTGTAGTTTGCCAGATTTGCATGGTTAGCGTGGTTAGTTTTAGCATCTTTAGCGTCTGTAACACAAACCTTCACCAATTTCTTCAAATCAAGCGGCTCGTTATAAGGTTGCTTAAAGTCTACATATTCGTTGGCTTTAGATTCGTATACGCATACAGAGTCATGATAGTGTACATAGAAGTCTTCTTTGCCGTCGTTCTGGATTTCATCGGCAAACTTACCGGTCATAGTTTTGCTAAAGTCAGTTTTGCTATTAACCAGATACGGAACCTTAACCTCTTCGTGCAGACGTACATATTCAGAGTTCACATACACCTTAGTACCTTGTTCGTCAAAAGCTTTCTTTTCAGCAGCTGTATAGTTTTCAGCAGCGATAGGAGCTTTCAAAGATGCCATGTAGAACTTTTCCTTGTCGCCGGCAGTCGTTGCAGCGATAGAACCCTTGACTGTCTTTTTGAATTTTACTGTCAGCACGTCCTTATTGATGTCGTACTTAACCGGTTGAATCGGGCTGTTAGTCTTAATATCAGCACCGGTAGCCTTGGTCATAATATTTTCAGATGTGATGCAATCAAATGAGGGCAATTCAATATCTGAAGTACGGACACCTACGCTGGGGCTTACATGGAAATAAGCCTCGTTGTAATCTGTAGAAATGGAGTTAGCTGTAGCAGCAGCATTTACGTGGTCCAAAACCGGAGTCGTAGTGTGGTCTTGAGTTGTATGCTTAGCCATAGCCTGATACTTCTGCGGGGTATATTGCAGGGTAGTCAGCGTGATGGCGGCAATACCGTTGATGTGGCTGGTAGGGATTACGGCCAGGCTGGTCAGACGATGACCAATCAGGGACATCACCTCAGCACTTACCTTGTCAATTTCAGCAGCCAAGTCCTTCAGCTTCTCGTCTGTAACGAAGTCGCCTTTCAATTCTTCTTTCAGAGCCGCAATCTTTTGGTTTACGATGTCCAAAGAAGCCAACTTGTCGATTTGGTCTTGCAGTTCTTTCTTCAGAGCTTTCAAGTCGTCATCAGAAACACCACCTTCTGCCGAACCGGCCTTGTCCAAAGCTTCCTGAGCCTTGTCCTTAGCTTCGTTGGCAGCTGTTTTAGCATCGTTGACAGCTGTCTCCAAAGTCGAAACTTTTGCAGCCAGCTCTTCAAGTGAAGCTTTCTTGTCCAGTTGTTCCTGCAAGTTCTTGATGTCGTCATCATAGTCCTTACAAGACGTGAACGTTCCTGTCGCACCTATCATCAAGGCACTGAACAGGGTCACACTTAGAAACTTTTTGTTCATAATTGAAAAACTTTAAATTTATAAATTTAAAAAATAAAAAGTGAATAATTTCTCATTTCCGGCATTCCTTTTCCCACAATGCTTTTGTTAAAAAATTCCGTTACTTCGCAGGTAACGGAGGAATTTTCCGTGCAAACATAATTGTTTTTCTATAAATGAGCAAATAATAATGCTGTTTTTTTATAATTAATCGAAAAATCTGCATTTAAGCGCACTTTTTTGTTAATGGGATTGTTGTTCGCCCCAATTATTAGTGTATTTGCACGTATGTTCTGCATTATAAAGGGATTGTACTTATACATATTATTAATAAGAGAATGTATAATTTAAATTGAAGATGAAAGAGATTACCTTACAAGAAATGCTGTCAACTATTATTGGAGAGCTTCGAGAAAATGGAAGATGGGGAACAGCCCATATTTACCAATCTACATTGAATGTGTTTTCCGCATTCAATAACTATCGGGATTTGCATCTGCGCAAATTGAATCCAGTGGTTTTGAAACGTTTTGAAATGCACCTGCGTCAACGAGATTGCAGTTGGAACACCGTTTCTACCTATATGAAAGTCATTCGCTCGGCTTACAATCGAGCTGTAGATTTACGATGTGTCCGTTATACTCCTAGATTATTTGAACATGTGTATACAGGAACTAAAGCAGACAAGAAAAGAGCTTTGGAAGCTTCGGATATAGGAACTTTAGTTCGCGGGACAGAAATGGATTTGTCCAAAAGGATTCCTTCCTCAAGCCTTCAAAAGGCCAAAATGCTATTTGTTTTTATGTTTATGATGCGTGGTCTCCCATTTGTCGATTTAGCTTTCTTGCACAAGAAAGACCTGCAAGGGAATGTATTGTCCTATCGTAGAAGAAAGACTGGTCGCACCTTACGGGTACTTCTATCCCCTGAAGCCTTACAGCTGGTACACATGGTATCCAATAAGGACGAGAACTCACCTTATTTATTCCCAATATTACGTAGCAAGGATGGTACAGAAGCGGCTTATAAAGAGTATCAATCAGCTTTGAGGCGTTTTAACTATCAGCTGTCAGCTTTAAAAACACATTTGAATATGAGTTCACATCTTAGTTCGTATTCGGCAAGACACACGTGGGCCACAATGGCATATTATTGTGAGATTCACCCTGGCATTATTTCCGAAGCGATGGGACATTCATCGATAAATGTTACTGAAACCTATCTCAAACCTTTCAACGACAAGAAGATTGATGAAGCAAATGAGAAGGTAATTTCTTTTGTAAAAAGCAATGGAATCTCGGCATAGATTTTTTTATTTTTATTGATAAAGCGGCCTAGATGTGTCCATATTTATTCCTCCCGCAAGAAGCATCTCTTGAAGGGAAGAGTCCTCTCGCTCATTTCTCAACAACTTCCCCTTAAGCCAAAACTCTACAAAATAACACTTTAAGTCTTTCTTTCCCTATAAATATTTTGATTTCCCTTTATCGTAACTTTACCTCTCGGTCATATTATCAGAATTCCACCTATAAGCCACTTTTCATCTTTCATCACTTAAAATGTTATAAACAATTATAGGGGCATTACAACTATATTAAACTTCTTTTCACATAATTGATTCAAGATGGTTCCCGTTACCTGCGAAGTAACGGAATACTTAGTAACAAAAGAAGTATGCGAAAGGGATTCAAAATGAGAGATTATTCACTTTTTATTTTTTTAAATTTATAAATTTAAAGTTTTCAATTATGAACAAAAAGTTTCTAAGTGTAATCCTGTTCAGCGCCTTAATGGTGGGCACTGCAGGAACGTTCACTTCTTGTAAGGACTATGATGATGACATCGAAAACCTGGACAAGAAGACCAGTGACTTGAACACACAGCTTACGACTTTGCAATCTGCTTTGGATGCCGCTAAGTCTGATATCGCTGCTGCCAAGTCTGCTGCTGATGCTGCCAAAGAAGCTGCTGCCACTGCAAAAGCAGAAGCTATACAGGCTGCGGTTGACAAGGTTAATGAGATGTTGAAAGATGCTCCAAGCCAAGAGGCATTAGATGCATTAAAGACTCAAATTTCTGCCATCGAAACAAATTTGGCTACAATTTCAGGTACAGTAGATGCTAATGCAGCTGCCATTGCTCAGTTAAAGATTCAAATGGTTGCTGTTGAAAAGTACAAAGAGCTAATCGATGCTAATGCTGAAGAAATTGACAAAATCAATGTTGCAATTACAGCTATCAACAAAGCAATGGAAGACGTGGCAACTACAGCTGATGTAAAAGCCATAGATGACAAAGTTACCGCTATTGCTGCCCAAATTAGCAGTATCAATGATGGTTTAGTAACTCTGCTTACTAAAGAATTAAGAAGTTTAGTATTCTATCCCGAGCTGTATGTAGGCGGTATTGAGGCTACTGAATATGAAGCGATGCGCTATACGTATAAGAAAACTTCTACTACTACTGAAATAGAGTTTTATGACGAGCACTCGCCGGCCGTAAAATGTGTAATTACAGAACCTGTGGCAAATTGGAACTATGTAGATGACAAAAAAGATGTATTTGCTCCGATTGATACAGTTAAGTATCACATGAATCCTTCAAGTGCATTGATTGATAAGTTGGCTGATCTTAGCTTTGTCTCAAGAGAAACAGAATACATTACACGTGCAAATGACTCCAAGTTGAAATTTAAGGTTGAAAACATGGAGCAAAAGAAAGACGGATTTATCAGTGTAGGATATTCTCTTGATAAGACTGTTATCTATGACAAGAAATACGATAACGCTGAAAAGGGAGAAGCTTCTATTTTTGCTCTGTCCGCCAATGTAAAGAAGGCTGACAAAGACACTACCATTACTTCTGATTACGCAATGGCGTACATTTCTGAGGTAACTCCTATGGCTATTGCTTACAAGAGCAATGACCTTGTTGATGGTCGTGTCAATACTGCCGTTGAATGTTCTACAGCTAATAACCCTGATGAATTATGGACTAGCGTAAAAGATGCAATCACACATGCTCCAACTTTGCAAGTGGCATACGATGAGTCCATTGACTTAAAAAAGGTATTGGCCACCCATTATGATTGGAACACTGAAACAAAGAATAAAGGTACACATAAAATTTGGCCTTACGGTGCAGAAGCCAAATTCGGTTTGAAGTATGACTTTGCTTTAATTCAGTATAAGACCGGTAATAATGTGACTTCTGACAGCAAATATGTACAACAAGACATTACAAGTGGTGTCATCACTCCTTCTATCGTAAATGAAAAGGGTGAAACATTGAATCAACAAGGAATCTCTTCTGTAGGAAAACGCCCGTTGATCCGTGTTCGCGTACTTGATAATCAAGACCGTGTTGTTTTGGTTGGTTACATCAAATTGCAAATCATCAAAGAAGCCGGTTATAAGATTACGGACGAATTCCCGAAAGACGCTAAATTCGGATGCGACGGAGTTAAGCTGGATTTGACTTGGGCTGAAATCTCTTATCAGTTGCTTGAGAATACCGCTACTCAATCCAAAGACGAATTTGATGCTCTCTACAAATTTACTCAGAATAATTCTGTTGGTACACAATTTGAATTGACAAGCAGTAACGAATGGAAGGCTATCACAGATGCCAAGAAGATTTACGGAGAAGTTGAGGAAGTTGCAGATCCTCACGGAACTACCAATACAATTTTGCGTTGGACTCTGTCAATAAGTGATATGCAACGTATTTATCAAGAAAGCGATTCTCACTCAAAGACTATCTACGTAAGATATGAAAGTAAGCAGGGCGAAACAGCAAATGCTCCGATTTACATGCCATTGAAGGCCACTGTTCTGAAGCCGGTAGGTGCTGTTAAGACCAAGATTGCTGAATACTGGTACGAAAATGGTACAACTACTCGTTTGAATGTGGCTTATCCGAAGGATGACGGTAACACATTGCAGTATGTAGTTGAACTTGATCAGGTATGGGAAGTAGTAGGTGATGCCAACAAACCTCAATTTGGTCCGACTGCAGGTTTTGCTTCTTATACAGATGCTATATTTGCTAAACAAGCTGCCAATAGTGCAGCCGGTGGTTACAAGTACTTCTTTGCAGCTACTAACGACGAGTACGAATTACCTGCAACTGGAACATTAGCTAAACCTGGTTATTTCTTGTATGTTGATAATACAAAGGCGACAGATATCTTCGCAAAACAATATGATGCAAGCTATGACAATACATTGGAATATGCATTAAAATCAGATCAGGGTGTCTATACGAATACAAAACTGTATGCAGGAAAGACCCGTGCAGCCAAAGTCGAAATTGCAGAAATTAATCAAGCAACAGGTAAGATTACATACAAGCAGAATTCTACATCTGAATTCTTGTTGAACTATTATGGTCACTCCAATGCACAGTTGGTTGCACAAATCGGTGTTGTACCTTATACTCCGTGTGCTATAGCAATGGCTACGCAGAACAGTGTATATCCTGCCAAGTTCTTGCGTCCTATTGATGCCAACCCGGTAGAAGACGGTGAGTTTACTGATGCCGAGGCAAATGGTTCTAAATTGAATATCGCAGACTTGTTCCACTTCTCCGACTGGCGTGATAAGAAGTTTGTTGACTTTGATGCTGATCCGGTGGACTACTCAAACGCTTGGTTGTTTGCATATTATAATGTAAAACAAGTTAAGGTGCTGATTGATAAGATCACTACTGATATGAACGGTCACGATATCAACAACAAGTTGTTGTCTCAGGTGTCAACAAAAGTTAAGTTCTCTCAATTGAATCCATCTGGCGCAGATGTGACTGGTACTGGTGTAACTGTTAGTTTCGCTGCTTACAACAAGCAATCTGCTGGTACGAAAGCAACTTACGATGCTATCAAGGCAGCTATGGGACAAATCAAGTATGAGAACAACGGTAACAACGTAGGTACTTTCAAGGTACGTATTCCGGTTGAGTTCACTTACGATTGGGGCGTTATCCAGAAAGTTTGGGTAGATTGTGTGGTTAAAAACACCATCGGCAACAATTAATGATGTAAATAGTTACATTATACTACACTAATGAAAGAGGGGTATGTTCATGAGGGCATACTCCTCTCTTTATAAATAGAAATGCAATAAAAAAAAGAGTAATAAATCTCACGCTATTTATTGCGACTGTTCTTATCGGTATGAATTCATGTACCAATAGAAAAGCGAGTGTAACAGAAGACGTTTATAATATTAGCTCCCAAGATACGGCTGTTGTCTTGAAATTAGCTTCTTCGTGTATGGACGCTCTGCAAGAAGGCAGAACAGAAGCCGCATTGGAAATGATGTATGTTACACGGAATGATACTCTGATGCCAATCAGTAACGAACAGAAAGTGAACATGGCAAGACGATTCAAGCTTTTCCCTGTATTGGATTATACTCTGGAAAGCTTCGGTTTTTCTCAGTACACCGGAAATGAAGTGAAATTCAGGGTGAAATTTGCTGAAGAAGATGCAGCGGACAATAAGCCTGCTGCCTATACCAGCCTCAGATTCTGTCCGGTGAAGTATAACGCAGACTGGTATCTGACCATCGAATCCGAATAAACGAGGTAGCAATTAATAGGTTGGAGGATGTTTCTGAATAAACATCCTCCTTTCCATAGAATTACTATTGCATGTTTTCTATCAGCCGTTCTTTAACAGCTTTATAGCCTTCAATAGGGTCAAAAGGCTCATCTGGACGAAGAAGCAATTGAGTATCACCCAGAAAATCCGGATCAACCATCTTTTCTTCCATATTGGCAACGAATTGTTTGTATGTGGGAGGTTGCTGAACTGCAAAACTCATGTAGCGATGATAGCAGCGCATGAGTTCGTTTACATCAACTTCTGCTTTTGTCAATGCCACATATAAGTCAAATAAGTCACGCCCTTTTTTACGTTGGTATAATGCTCTCAGTTTCGTGCCCAGAAGTTCATTAAGCCGATAGGTTGTAATCTCACATTCTCCCGTGAACCAACTATTCTCAACTATAAAAGGAATCTTTACCAATCCCAGCTCATTGAAGTGCTCAAAGCAATTAATTTCAATCTTCAATCTTATCTGGATTGTTGGCGGAAACTCTGATTCCATTCTGAACAGCATTGTATTATTATAGCGTTTCTGTTTAGTAACACGATTCGGTAAAAAGTCCAATACTTCTCCTAATCTGAACATAATGGGCTTGATTGGTCCCGGATTTATTTGTACTAAATCAATGTCTTCACTATAGCGTGGCTGTGGAGAAAGATAAAGTTTGTGTAATGCCGTTCCTCCACGAAAGGCTAACTGTGAAGAAAGGAATTCATCACTAAAAATGGCAACCAATGCACGTGAGATGATTAAATCCTGCTCGATTTGCGCATTATCATTCCACGGCACCTGCTTACTCCATTGTATGATAGAGGCTCTGTTAATCATATGTCATCAACTTCTATATTTGTATTTATTTTTATCTTCCAGCGCGTATTCTTCTCCTGGACATCAGCACTATGGCGCGTGCTGAGGAATACGTATTTGAACGTTCTGGTGTATTTGCATAACAAATCATATAAATCATTGGCTCGTTGTTCTTCTTGCAGCACTACATCTAAAATGAATCCAAGCCGCTGAATTGCCGCTAAAGAGGTGTATGCAAACAAAGATTCTGAAATCTTCGAAAAGTCTATCAATTCCGACAATTCTTCCAGTATGGTTGCCGCACGTGACAAGCCACCAATATGTTGTTCATATTGTACAAGATCTACAGCCGTCAGCTCTGCATTCGAATAGCATATGGTACCCGTTTCTGAATTTCTTGTTAGAAGAAACTCAGAAGGCATTTTGTTTCTATAATTCCACACCAACAGATTATTCTTTGTAGGAGATACTGAGGACTTAGGCAAAATTGTTGTGACAGAAAATCTCTGTGGACGTTGATGGGCTGAACCGAGAAGCTCTGCTGCATTGAGAAGACTTATATAATAGGGCTTATCCAAATAAGACATGAGTTGGTCAATGTAGTATATAGGAGGAATAATACCTTTTGCCGCATATTGGGGGGGCATAATTACATAGAACCCTCGATATACAGGTACTATGATTTTTTGCGTAGAAAGGCGGAACAAATCATTTTTGATAGATTGTTCTGCTATATTGGGAAAAAATCGTCTTACACTACTAAAGGAAAATGTAGGTGTTCCTCCAATTTCTAATTCTCTTATCCATTCTCGAATTGACATACCCATCCTTTTTGGTGCAAAAGTAATCAAAAAACGATTATCTTTGCACTATTTCGGGACAAAATTTAGAATCATGCCAAACAAATTAAATCTCATTAGTTTCAAGTAGAAGTTCCAATAAAAGTAATAGGTTGATTTTATTCTAATTTGCCACACTCATAATTTACTTTATCATATCCAACTGTTATTATAAAACATTTAGTCCGATATAACAAAAGTATTCAATGGGAGAGCACTCTTTTTTTATTTCTCCTCCCAATTGTATATAATTGCAAGATAAGTCTTTTATAAATTATTTCGAAATGAGAAAAAATGAAATTACCTTACAGGAGATGTTCTCGACAATCGTTGAAGAACTTCGGGAAAGCGGGAGATGGGGAACGGCACACATCTATCAGGCCTCCTCAAATGCGTTCTCCGCATTCACCAACTATCAGGCGCTACCTCTGCGGAAGTTAAGCCCTACGGTACTCAAACGCTTCGAAAACCACCTGCGACAAAGGAACTGCAGCTGGAATACGGTATCTACTTACATTAAGACAATCCGCTCCACCTACAACAGGGCTGTGGATATGAAGTGCGTACGCTATACTCCCCGGCTCTTCGAACATGTATATACGGGTACACGGGCCGATAGGAAGAAGGCTTTGGAAACATCGGATATCAGCTATCTGGTACGCGAAACGGAAATGGGGATGCAGGAAAAGGCATTTCCTAATAACCTGCAGAAAACCAGGATATTCTTTGTACTCATGTTCATGCTGCGAGGCATTCCGTTCGTCGATTTGGCCTATCTGCACAAGAGGGATTTGCAAGGCAATACACTATCGTACCGCCGCCGAAAAACGGGACGCGCCTTGACAGTGGCGCTTACCCCCGAAGCCATGCAGATGATACGTCTGGTGGCCAGCAGGAATCAGGATTCGCCTTATCTATTTCCCATACTGCACAGCGAGGAAGGCACCGAAGCGGCATACCGGGAATACCAGTCCGCTCTGAGATGCTTCAACCAGCGGCTGGCTGTACTCAGGCAGTGCCTGGGCATGAAGTCGGCACTGAGTACCTATGCGGCAAGACATACCTGGGCCACAATGGCTTATCATTGTGAAATTCATCCGGGTATCATTTCGGAAGCCATGGGACACTCGTCTATCACGGTGACGGAAACCTATCTGAAGCCTTTCAGCAACAGAAAGATTGACGAGGCCAATCAAAGGGTAATTTCTTTTGTAAGAAGTGGAGCGTGTACGGTGTAAAAGACGTTACTTCTTTTGATAGGATAGAATAGATTTGTCGCACATTTTCCGGAATCTTCAAACAGAGTTTTGAGGAACGGAATGGTGCTGTCTTTACAGAGCTCCAATCGGTGCTATCAATAGACTGTCATTCAACCTTTTGAACTGAAAAATACACACTTCCATTCTTTGAAAGCCTCATTTCATCACTTTCCCCCTGTCATCTTTCTGGACTTCCAATCCTCTTTCCAATATCCCAACGGGCTGATTTTTACTATTCCAAACAAAACCCACCTATTTTCTCCTTATTCCTTGATTATTAATGGAATTAACAAGATTTCATTACCTGCGAAGTAACGGAAAAAATCATATAATCAA
>NZ_OBMS01000026.1:0-76054 GCF_900217715.1 Bacteroides sp. AR29 | reverse complement strand
TGATGCCAAGGAACGACCCATCCTGCTCGATATAATAGAGGACCGACATGGGCGCAAGTCCATCATCATCACCTCGCAACTGCCAACGGACAATTGGTATGATGCAATCGGAGACCCTACAGTAGCAGATGCCATTATGGATCGTATTATACATACGGCGCACCGGATTGAGCTGACAGGAGAAAGTGTCCGTAAAATGGCTGCATACAGAGGGAAATAAACTAAAATAATAATAACCCCATCGGTCAAGACTTTTTAAGGGGGCATTGTTGAATGTTTTAAGGGGGCAGAATCGCTTGGTTTTAGGGGGCAGCTTACACTGGATTTTCCAGCTGCGGTGTCCGAGCATTTTCGAGAGTGTTTCAATCGGCACGTCGTTCGACAGGCATACGGTCGTCGCGTAGGTGTGGCGGCTCATGTGCCACGTGACGTTTTTCTCGATACCGCACTTTCTCGCAATTACCTTAATGCTGTTCTTGCAGTTGGCATAACATGGAACGGGTAGCAGCTTGTCGCCCTCGGCCATGCCGTCGTATTTCTCGATAATGTGTTTGGCCACATCCAGCAAGCGAATGTTCGATTCCGTACCTGTCTTTTGGCGGTTGGTGATAATCCACAGATGGCCGTCGAACGAGGTTTGCAGGTTCGCTTTCGTAAGGTTCGCCATATCCGTCCAGCTCAACCCCGTAAAGGTGCAGAAGATGAACAGGTCGCGGATCACCTCGTAACTTTTCTTTTTGAACGTACCGTTGATAAGGAGCTTAATCTCCTCTTTGGTCAGAAAGCCCCGCTTCGTTTCCTCTTTGGTGATACTGTACGCAAAGAACGGATCGCGCTGCAACAGTCCGTTATTGACGGCCATATAGATGATTTTCCGGAACGGCATCATATACGACCAGACCGTGTTGTTGCAATGGTTCTTCTCCGTTTTGAGGAACAGCTCGAAGTCGGTGATGAACGCCGGAGCAAGCTCACGTAGGGCTATGTCGCTGACCTTGTACCGCTTTTCGATAAACTCCGCGAGGTGGTTATACACGGTGCAGTATTTCCAATAGCTGCGCAGGCTTTTGAGCTTGCCTACCTGCTTTTCGTAGTCTTCGTTATGCTGCCGGAAAACCGCCAGCAGCGTTTCGTAGTTCATACCCAAACCCAGATAGGCGTTGCGCACTTTCTCGGCGGTTACATAGTTGTCCCGGTCGGCAATCTTCTGATAGGCTTGGTTGATACCCACGCGGATTTTATCCAGCATACGGTTCGCCTCCTGCGCCACGATGCTGCGTCCGGACACGCGGCCTAACTCCACGTTCCACGTTTTTTCCTCCACGTCCAGCTTGCAACTGAACTGTGCGATTTTGCCGTTTACCGTGATGCGGCACATTACCGGAACAAGCCCGTTCTTCTTCGGGGCATTGCGTTTCAGATAGAATAAAACTTTGAAAGTCGATCTCATAACTCTACAATTTTTAGGGTTCAAAATTATTTCTTGTAGAGCCGTTTGTCGATACGCAAAATGCAGCGAATCAGCGCAATCGCACCCGAAAATCGACTTTTTTCGTGGGGTGCAGCTCGAAAACCGAAATTCCTGCTACATTTGCAGTCGCAATCCTCCGAATCGGGCTTGTAATTCAGCGTGTTGGAAGCCTCTCAAAATCTCTGTTGCCGTTTTGAAAAGAGTAACGGGATAGTAACGTAACTCCGGTTTCATTTGGCTTTTTGGCGGTTTCACTTGGCTTCATCCTTGCAGTCCGTTTTCCTCTAAACCCCTTATTTACAACCTTCCTGCGCTCATCTGCTCAATCTCTCATTTTTTATTCTTATCTTTGTACAAAAAAAAGATTATGGAACAATTACATGCACATGAAGTCCTTCACATGATGGAAGGTAATAGTTATACTGAGTTATCATTGAGAGAAGCCATTATCCAAAAATTCGGCGAGCAGCAGCGTTTTTTCACCTGCTCTGCCGACAATATGGATGTAGATACCCTGATAGAATTTCTTAAAAGAAAAGGAAAATTTATACCCGCCAATGGTGGATTTACAGTGGACATGACTAAAGTTTGCAATCACTGATGAGGAATATTAATTCCTTCTTCTGTTAAATTGAATATTATTTATGTTAATAGTTAACGGAAATAATATTCTACTAAACCATGTTATAATATCCGCTGATTACCCGCTAAAATTTGGATATCTCCTGCAAGTACGTATCTTTGTACTGTGTTTTTCATAGTATTAGATTTAAGGTTAATAAAAAAGATTGGCTGTCTGGGATAGATAGCCTTTTTTTATGTCTAAATGTCATCTTTCCTCTTTTTAGTTATAGTTTTATTCTATCTTTGTAGGTCAGATAATCCACGCAGCATTAATAGAATAAACTGAATATGGGAAAACGCTTTATTTTTATCTTGATGGCATGCTCATTATTGAGTATAGCTACTGTTGTGCATGCACAGCATATTGACAAGCAAACATATACTTTTGCCATCAAAAAGGCTGATACTCTGAAACTGGACAAGTATGTAATGATTGATCAAATACAAGGGACACAATCAAAGCCCGTCATTCTTTTTGCATTTGGGGGAGGTTTCAAAGGCGGGAGAAGAGATAATCCCGATTACATTTCTTATTTTCATTTTTTGGCACGAGCCGGCTATGTGGTAGTATCAACAGATTACCGTACCCAATTAAAGGATATAGATAAATCGGAGTATTCGGACTTGCAAGGATTCTCTTCTGCCCTGCAACAAGCAATCACTTGTGCTGTAGAAGATTTTGGTGATGCTACAAATTATATAATTGAGCATAGTGTAGAATGGCAAATAAATCCTGCACAAATTATAGCTTGCGGTTCAAGTGCAGGTGCGATAACTGCCCTTCAAGCAGAGTATGAGATTTGCAATCAAACGGCTTTTGCGGACAGATTACCTGCCAATTTCAATTATGCAGGGGTCATTTCCTTTTCTGGAGCAATCTGTGCCAATGGTATTCCAAAATGGATAATGTCCCCTTGTCCTCTTATGTTGTTCCATGGTGATGCCGACAGCACGGTTCCTTTTACTAAGGCAGTAGTAGAAGAGGAAATGGGGCTATGGGGCTCAAACTTTATCTGTATGCAACTGAAAGAAAAAGAGACAGCATACTATTTCTATATAGCGGAAGGTATAGGACATTCCCTATCCTATTCTCCTATGAAGGATAATCGTCATGACATCCTGAGCTTCCTAAACCGGTTGGTACTTGGTAAAGAAAAACGTTGCATTACGACTGTAGAGAAGAATCCGGAAATATCTAGATATAAGAGTGATTTTACAATAGAAGATTATATCCGTGAAAATATGCGTTAATTCCTATCTTTATATCCTTTCCAGAGTTTTTGTTTCTCCACCAATCAATTATCTTTGCACATTATTATTCCATAAAAACAAATCTTTAATTCTATAAATTATGTTGGTACGTATTATCAGTATGGTCATAGCCGGAGTTATTATAGTATATCTAGTCCGTTGGATTGATAATTTTTTCTCCAGGTATCGCAAATAAATCTTGCCTGCAATGTAAACCAAATACTCCAATTTGTTTCCCATTACAACCTATGCTGACAAAATGCGGACATTTTCTAATTCTAAAACAAGAAAACCGCAAAAGCTTTTTATTAGCCATTTGCGGTTTTTTCCTTGTGATTCCGTTGCGATTCGGAATGTAAAATACTATAAAACCAATACATATAACATTATATTAAAAATCAGAGTAATATAAAAATATTATATTGCATGCCATTGCATTATGTTGTGCAATATTTGAACTGAGTTGTGCAATTTATGTATATTTGCACAACCGATATAACAGAGAATATATGACTACAGTAAAAGCATTTATAAGAACTGGGAAGAAAGATAAAGAAGTAAATGTCAGATTTCGATTATCTGATGGACGCAATGTACAGTTATTCCACAAATCAGATATTATGGTCTCTCCTACTCTTTGGGATGCCAAGACTGAAAAATATAAGGCTAAAAGTATTATAAAGTTAGACATAAGAACATCATTTAACACATCTATTGAAGAACGGAAGAATCTAATTTTATCCATTTATGGGAGCAACAAAGAATTAACCAGTGAAAAACTGGAAATCTTAATAGACCAGCACTTACATCCTGAAAAATATAACATCAGCAGTGAAGAGGAATCCATGTGTAGTATGTTCCAACGCTATGTTGACGGATGGCTAAATGCAGGTGTAATAGGTCCCGGCAGAAAGAAACATTACGATGTAGTGATAAGGGAACTGACTCGATTCCTCATTATCAATGGCATTGACGGGTTGCCGGTCAATGAATTCAATAAGGAACATATTCTAAATTTTCGTGATTTTCTACGCAAAGAATACACTCTGGTTGAAAAATTTCCAGAACTGTACGCAGAAATGAATAAGCGGAATATACCATCAAAGGAAAGAAGCCAGAATACAATTGCAGAGAAACTATTATTATTACAAGCATTTATGGTGGAGCTTGAAAGTAATGATGTTATTCCCGTATCTCCTTTCCGCAAGATAGGAAAAGAAAAAGAGTCCATTATGAAGCAACAATATGACGAGCCTTTCTTTCTCACCAAAACAGAATTCAATGAAGTTGTCCACAAAGAATGTCCCGAAACATTGCAGCGAGTAAAAGATGTATTCGTTGTTCAATGTTGTTTCGGTTGCCGTATAGGTGATTTCAGACGATTCACTTTTGATAATATCAGCATTGAAGAAGGAATACCTTACATTCATTATTTACCTCAGAAAACACACAAGGATGGACTTATACGCACTGAGATAAAAACTCCCATCATTCGTATTGCTTATGATATTATTATGAAGTATAAAGGTAGGCTACCAAGCAATGCTTTGTTACCCTATTATCCTGATGGCAATGGTGAAACCGGGTACAATTATCAAATAAAAAAACTACTTGAATACTGTGAGATTAGCCGGAAAGTGGCAATGTTTAGTGCGGCATTGGAAACAAATGAGTACAAATCCATATATGAGATTGCAAGCAGTAAACTTGCCCGTAAAACTCATGTAGATTTAATGAATAAAGTTCAGATAGATAAATACGCAGCAGGACTTCATGCAAAAGGCAGTGGAGCCGTAGACAGATATACCGGATTAGGTATAAAAGAACGTTTTATTTTAATGTGTGCGGCTTTTGGCTGTAATCAGTATGAAGTTGACGATGATTTATCTGTAATGGAATAGGCTCACTTAGTATCTCATATTGATACTCTGTTATTTGACACCATCCCCGTAGTTGAGCAGCTACGGGGATTTTTTACTGAAAAAGAAGCGATTCATTCAACTGTCCTTTCCACAATCTCCATCACTACATGGCTTGACTCCAACCAGAGCCAATACCACAGCCAAAGCATAATCCCACCCAACCAAACAAAAGCCACATCAATATAGTACAAATTTAATATCCTGCTAACCAATACACATAAGAGTTCTCCGCAAAGCACATAGGCAGCAACCATAGTAACAAGCTGGTCATTGGCAACAGTTATCAAAACCAGAATGCCTATAACGGGAAGAAGGGAAATACAATCAATTAGAAGTTGTTGTTTGTCATTCATAATACAATAGGGATTAGAATACAAATATAAACATTATTTTGTATAAAACAACCCTCTATAATAGGAATTTCTGACGAAAAAGAAACGAACTATTATTACAATATAAACAAAAAGAGCGACTATTCAGCCGCCCCTTTCGCATTAACGAGATAGACATAAAAGCATCTCGAATCATCTCTGTAGATGAATCCGAACCACTACAGAGTTTCCATTCATTCTACAGTTTCTCCTTTTTCATTCAGAAGTACCGTCACTTCTTCAGTGGATTGATTTTCCTTGGTGATGGTCAACACAACCTTATAAATCTTACCGGTTTCTTTCTCGGAAATGAAAGCCTCCTTTATTACAGCCCCCTCATAGTCCTTAGCCAAGACATTCATAACTGCCTGAGGCAAGTCTTTTACTTCCACTTTTGTGAACTCATCCTGAGGATTTTGCTGAGTTTGCTCTACAGACTGTGTTCCAGAAACCACGTAAGCAAATGCTACTGAACTGCCTAATCCCATAACCATTGCTAATGCTACCAATACTTTTTTCATAATCGTAAGTTTTAAGTAAATAAATATAGTTTTTGTATTAACTATAGGACAAACGATATGCCATGATGTACATCAGTACATAATACATTATACATCAGCATATTATAAAAACAAGAAGGAATAATTATGTGTGGAAATATGTGGAACTGAGTACCACACATGGGGAATAATTACACAATATGGATTACTTAATTCCTGGGAAATGGAACAAGGCAGCTGAATAAGCTGCCCCTTCTATAAAACAGTCAACAAACAGACATTCACTAATCAAATGACATAAACATAAGCATAAATAACCCGGCTAAAGCCATAGCAAATGCAATTACCATACAAAACTCTTTTTTCATAACTAATAATTTGGTTAAACACATATTTCCATCGCACGTTCAACAACGCACTCTTGTCTCCGACAAAACCTCAGCCGCATAAAAGCTGAGGTCCAGCATGTTCCTTTCAATATATACAATCAATTAGAGCACACAATGTTGGAACATTCTGTAAATCCAGTATAAAGAAACTGCAATGGCTGAAAGAAGGACTATACTAACACTATATACCGGATTCTACTATAAAGACAACTGCTTTTCTGAAATTCCCTACGTGATTTGAGGGAATTTTTATAAAAGAAAGGGCCCAAATGAAAAAAATCCCGACGAAAGCCGGAATATGTCACCCACAATAGATATGAATTAATGCTGCTTAATATCGCAGATATTCGCATTAACATACATGGACGTATCGATGATGTGTTCCGCCTCACTTAGCATCACCTCCTTGGGTAACTGGGTTGTTTGTGCCCATTCGATTATTGCCTTGACGGATTCCTCGTCGTAAGCATATTTACTTTCTTGTGGCATGGCTGATGTAATATATAATAGTTATTTAAGCAATTCGTTTAAGAGTAATTCTTTTGTATCGTATGATTCTATAGATGGAATTTCATCGGGTAATCTACCATTAACAGCTTTTATTAAAAGATTCTTTTTAAATAAGTATTCAACTTGTTCAGATGGAGAATTCCCATACACATAATTATACTCTTTACCATCATAATATACTTCTGCCCAAATGGGATAGCTATTACTTTTAATAAACATTTCTGTGTTATCTTCAGATGGACTGACCTTTTTTGAGTCTCGTATAAAAAATTCATTTTCAAATTCCGCAGTACATTTACAAACATTCATTCTTTGCATATCACCATTCTTGTAGGCATATGCTATTCCTATAATATCATTAGGCTTTCTAATTTTATAAACTAATGAGATTACCTTATTTTCAACAAGAACCTCTTTACGCATGGTATATAAACTTTTTTCATAATATTCTGTTTTGTAAAATCTAACACATTTTACCTGACAGTTTTTGTACAATTTTTCCACACGAAAGAAGGGTATTTCTATTTCAGACATAATCATTAAATCATATATTCTTATCCTAAATTGTCATTTTTCAACTTGCTGTCTTACAAAAATAAATAGAAAATATTTTCAGAAACTTCTATTTATTCTGCATTTTTAAGAGCTTGTTCCCTTTCAAATAGAAGATGCTCATATTTGTCACACTCATCATTAAAAAACTTTTCTGCCAGGCCAAAAGCTCCTCCCCAAGTTATATCACAAAAAGTCGTGGTAATAAAATTGCTTATAATATGAACTCTATTATGCCAATAAATAGCCTTGCATCCCCATAAGTCCAATTTGAATTTGTGAATCTTTGAATTAGGTAAAATTAGAACCGAACATCTTACAACTACACGATTTCCTTTTTTAGCATCTTCTTGTCCATTACGTTTGATAATACACCGAAAAGGAGGACGTATTATCTCTATCTCACCAATGGGGCGTTCAGTTATTATATTTCCCTCTGTATCTCTAACAATTTTCCGAATCATAATATTAATGATTAAAGCCAGTACAAAAAATACAAATCAAAGAAAAAGTAGCAAACAAAACTTTTGAAAAAAATCCCGGCAGTAGTCGGGATATGTCATACACAATAGGTATGAATTATTACTAAAATCAGAAAATAAAAGAAAAAACAACTTATTGAACAATTTCCAATTTTACAAAGAATCTCTTACATATCTACACATTTTATCGTTGCTTAGGACATTCATAGTATATCGCCATAGCAATATATTGATCATCACTCATATCAACAACTTGAATGATTTTTTCAATTCTATTTAATAGCAAAAAACGATTAACCATTTTTTCAACTTCTATAAAAGAAGTACCAGATATTATTTTACACTGTATCATAGCCATCATATTTTAAACAAACTCATTCTTTTTTTTTGAATAAATAGCATCTTCTTTATCAGAATACATATCAGACTGAACTAAGCGAATATACGCGCTCATTCTTGGATCAGTAAACCTATATACACCTTTTGTTAACCTCCTCAAAATTTTATCATTTGAGTTAGAAACAAGTTTACTCAAATATTGGTTCAATCGTTGCTGAGTGATTACCTCTTCAAAAATCAAGTTATACACAAATCTTATGTCTTTACTCCTTATAAATTCATCATAACATAAAGCTGTAGCATATAAAACTTTCCGATAAACAACCATTGTTGAAGATGATTTTACTGTTTCATCATACGATTGACGCAAAGAATTCTCACAATCACTTATAGACTTCTCAATAGCATCATTTACTATCTCTATATCTATTGCGGCAATTTCATTCACAATAGCTACTTCAGATGCTTTCAAGGCTATTAAATGAGTAAAATGAGGATATCCAGAACTTAATCTACAAATACGAAATTTAGCATCTCGTGTAAAAGTTAGGTTCAATTTAGCTGCTCCTGTATTTATAATATCAACCAATTCTCTCTGTGACATTTTTGATAGTTTGATTTCTTTTAGGCATCTCTGTACAGAAGGATGTCCTGCTGTTAATTCTTCTGCAGATTCTGCTATACCTACTACAAAAACCTTAAAAGAAGAATTAGAATCACTTAATAACTTAATTAATTCTGCTATTTTATGTTTATCATCACTATCTTTTATAGAATCAAACTCATCAATGAGCAGAAGAATATTAAAATCTTTAATTTTATTACATACCCACGAAGGAGATTGTATCTTGTCTGCAAGTCCAATACGCTCCGTACATTCCGTATATCCAAACCCATTGAATGTAACACTACTTGTATTATTCTTTGTTGAAATAGAAATATCAACTCCACATTTAAGTAAAACATCTTCAAATATAGTAGAAAACGAATCTGATTTAGAACAACGTTTAACAACAAGTTCTTTTCCTGCAATTTTTATGAGCTTATTAGACGCAATATTAGCAAGTGAACTTTTCCCAACACCTCTTTCTCCAAATAATAAAACATGTTGACCTGGTGTATTTAATGTGGACAATATTTGTTGCACTTCATTAATCCTACCTCTAAATAGGTTTTCTTGATTAATAGGAGTATGTGGGGTAAATACATTACGTACTCCACTATTCTTTAACCTTCGTTCATCTTCATAAAAAGTTTCTTCTGAATCACACATTTTTAATCTAAACAGAGTTATTTTTGAATACCTATTGGCAAAGATAGTGAAACTCGCTCACATACGGATAACTTTGGAGAAAATAATGTAAAGTGTTTGATAGCAAAAGGGATATATCGTTTTGTACCACATTCTTCCGCAGGGGGCTTTTAGCAAGTTTTAGGTGGAGTTAGGAGGACAAATCACTACTTATCCGTTGCCTTTTCGGGATAAAAAAGAGGCTTGAAAAACAAGCTTTCGTCTTTCATTGATTACCCCGTTTACCACCGCAAAGAACGCTGTTTTTTCCATGTCTGCTGACGCAAACTTAGTCATATTTTTCCGTATCAGAAAAAAAATACAGGCTTTGTTTGCAGGCCGAGGGGTCTTATTCTACGTTCCGCTATATTTTTCATGCCGTTCATTTGCTCTGCATATAATAATTTTGCAAACAAAGGAATTGGTTATGAATCAGGCAAATGTAAAGGTGTCGTTCTACCTGAAAAAGAGCGAGGCGGATGCCGACGGGAATTGCCCCGTAATGGCAAAGTTGAATGTCGGAAAATATTCCGAAGCGGCATTCAGTGTAAAGATAAAAGTCCCGCAATCCCGCTGGTCTTCGGGACGCGCTTCTGGAAAAAGCGTGGCGGCAAAGGAAATCAACAACCGGCTGGATGAGATACGTGCGATGGCATTGAATATCTATATGGAACAGTCGGCTGTCCGTGACGGTGTGACGGCCGAAGAGGTGAAAGGCATACTGCTTGGAATGGCAAGCGGGCAGGAAACGCTTCTGGGATATTTCAGGCGGTTCATCCGCAACTTTGAAAAGCGTGTGGGGATAAACCGTACGGTAGGAAGCCTGAGAGCCTATAGCAATGCCTATAGCCATATCGAAAGATTCTTGCAGGCGCAATACAAGCTCTCCGATATTCCGTTTTCTGCGTTGGACCGTTCTTTCATTGACAAGTATGATTTGTATCTCCGGACGGAACGGAACCTCGCTCCCGGAACAATCATCAACCTGACCGTCCAACTGAAAACCATTGTCGGAGAGGCCATTGCTGACGGTGTTATTACCGCCAGCCCGTTCATGGGCTACGAGCCGGTGCGCCCGAAGCACGTGCAGAAATATCTCACGGCAGAAGAGTTGCACAGGATTATGACCACCCCGCTTCACAGGCAGACCCTCTATCATGTCCGTGACATGTTCCTTTTTTCCTGTTTTACCGGCATTCCATACGGAGATATGCGCCTACTGACAAAGGACAACCTATGCCTTGCGGAAGATGGAATATGGTGGATCAAGAGTGCCAGGCAGAAAACCAAGATAGAATTTGAGATTCCTCTTTTGGATTTACCGTTGCAGATTCTGAAGAAATATAGCGGTACAGCTCCCGGTGACAAGCTGCTGCCGATGTATTGCAATTCCACGCTGAACCTCTACTTGAAAGAGATTGCCCGAATCTGCCACATTGACCGTCCGTTGGTCTTCCATGCAGGACGGCATACATACGCAACGGAAATTACACTCTCTCATGGGGTCCCCCTTGAAACGGTCAGCAGGATGCTCGGCCATAGTCAGATAGAGACCACACAAATCTACGCGAAAGTGACCGATGAGAAGATAGACACCGACACCAAGGCATTGAACCGAAAAATCTCGGAGCGTTTTTCTGTCGTCATTTAATAACCTTTTAAATGGAAAGAATATGGAAAAGAATACTGAAAAACAGAATGTCAAACGACGCAGCACTTTTGCCGTGCTGTTTTATATTAACCGCACGAAAGTGCGAAAGAACGGAATGTGCCAGCTATTGTGCAAGGTGAGCATTGATGCCGAATGGGCACAGATAGGAACCAAAGTCTCTGTCAATCCGGGCATCTGGAATCCGGAGAAAGGCCGTGCCGACGGAAGGAGCGAGAATGCTGTTACCGTGAACCGTGCCATAGATGACCTGACACGTGAGATTGCCGGACATTATGAGCGGATAAGAAACAGCCTGGGGTTCATCACGGCTGAACTGGTCAAAAACGCAGTCAAGGGTATCGGACAGAAACCGCTTACCCTGCTGGCTCTCTTCAGGGAGCATAACGAGGAGTTCAAGAAACGGGTCGGGATAGACCGCATACAGGAAACATACGACTCCTATCAGCGTTCCTACAAGCATCTTTCCGCTTTTGTCCGGGAAAAGAAAGGCGTGGAAGATGTGACGCTGCGAAGCCTTGACCGGGTGTTTTATGACGAATTCGAGGTATTCCTGCGGACTGACCGCAACCTGAAACCCAAAAGCGTGCATGAACACCTGTACCGTTTGAAAAAGCTCACGATGCGGGCTGTGAGCCAGGGCACGTTGCGACGCGACCCTTATTGCCGCCTGCATCCCGAACTGCCCAAAAGGAAGAGCCGCCACATGAAACTGGAAGACCTTAAAACACTCATGACCACTCCGGTGGAGAAACCGCAACTGCAATTCGTGCGGGATATGTTCATCTTTTCAACCTTTACCGGACTGGCGTATGCGGATCTGAAACGGCTTTCGGACAAGGACATCACGCAGGCCGGCGACGGCACATGGTGGATTCATATCCACCGGAAAAAGACCGATACGCTCTCTTCTGTCCGTCTGCTGGATATTCCTCTTCAAATCATAGAGAAATACCGCGACCAAAGAAGCGGAGACAAGGTGTTCAATATTTATGCCCGCGGGTATTTTATCCTGTTGACTAGGGAATTGGGGCAGGTATATGGTTTTGATTTGACCTTTCATATGGCCCGGCATAATTTCGGTACCCACATCACCCTTTCGCTCGGCGTTCCGATAGAGACGGTAAGCCGGATGATGGGACATACCTCTATTTCCACCACGCAGATTTACGCGCAGGTTACGGACACGAAAGTGGACGAGGACATGAAACGGTTGAGGTCCACAGATTTCGGAAACAGGATAGACCTTTGCGAGGAGGATTTCACCGTCAGGAAAAAGCGGAAAATAAAATCACCGGCTGTATGAAATGGAAAACGGAGAAACTGCCCTGCTGACAGCAGGCAGTTTCTCCGTGCTTGATTAAAGAAGCAGTACTATACCCAGCGCTGTTCCTCCCGGCACCGTTTGTAGGCATCGTCCAGTATTTTCATGATATCGGACTCTTTATAGAGTGCCTTCCCCTGTACCAGATAGTAAGGGATTACACCGAATGTACGGTATTCCTGCAATGTACGCCTGCTTACCCGCAGGACTTTGGAAAGTTCCTCGTCCGTAAGGAAACGTTCACCGTTGAAGAGTGATCTCGGTACATCCTCCATTACTGAAAGCATCCTCTCCATTTTCTCCAGTCCCTGGAACATCACGTCAATGCGTGGGTCTTTCTTGTCTATAAAATGATAGCTCATAATTTGCTCTTTATTAAAGGGTGGTAACTCAATTCCAATAATCTCCGTATATCTTCCGGTTTGTAGAAAAGCTTGTTCTTGATGCGACTGAAAGGAAGGAGACCTTTGGCACGATACGCCTGAAGGGTCTTTTTGTTGATGCGGAGTATGTCGCACACCTCCTGGTTGTCCAGCCAGTTTTTCAGGCCGAGATCCTCGACCGGACGGCACAGGCGTGTCACTCGGTCTTCAAATTCGCAAAAACGGACACGCAGTTCTTCAAAAGTCTGTTTGTCAATACATACAAGTTCCATATTCTTTCATTTATATTAATTTTCCATCTGGTTTTTCAGTCTCGCCGGCAAACGCCTGCCCTTCTGGTTGAGGAACGCCTCGACCTCGGAGGACTTGTAATAGGTACGCCCGTCTATCATGTAATAGGTCACGAGTTTCTTCTGGCGGTACCGCGCGAGAGTGCGTTTGGTAATGCCGAGCAGCTCGCACATATCCTGGTTGTCCAGCAGCTTGTCTCCGTCAAGCGCGGAGGTCTGGCGGTTCATACGGCTCAGCCTGTCTTCAATCCTGTCGAACCTTTCCATAATCTGATGAAGCATCATCTGGAAGGTCTCACGGTCTGTCTGTATCATAATACGGTCTGTCTTTAAAGTGTAAATAATTGACTGGTTACACCTTGTCGCGCAACAGGTTATATTATGATATAGGGCTAACGGCGTGCCAATGGCTCTGTATTTCACGAAATGACATATCTATTCCGTTGAAATACAGTACAATAAAAAATAAAGGAGAAATATTTGATGGGAAATTAACCTTGCAGGATGCAAGGTTTCTCGCAATCTGCAAGTTACATCCTGCAAGGATTACGATAAATCAGACGGCAGATGCCACCAGGCAGGACAACGGTCTTGTGTAACTGCCATTGCCGGACGGGAAAGATGGCCTGTATGGAATTCCCTTTGCCGGCGGAATAAGGAAAAAGGTAGATAATAAGTTCTTCCACAAGATTGTAATGGAAGAGGCCACGCAGGAGATCCAATGTTTCTGCATCAGAAACTTCTGCCAGGTAGATAAAGGAATCGCCTTTAGTGTCTTTTTCACAAAGAAGGTCTAGTATGTAATGGGGTAAAATCCGGGCATCACAACGCTCCCGCCAACGGGCAAAACCTTTCCTGTGGTTCATTACCCATCGCATCAGCACGTTGTCGGTTTCCGGCAGGAAGCCGTCCAGTGTCATCGCCGTTACAGCTTGGACTTTTGGCATAAATTCTGTTTTGATACCGGACCGTAAGCCGTCAAAAAAAGAAGCGTGCAAACACGCTACTTCTAATGGAGGCTCTGGAATGCCTTTGAAAGGAATAGGTGAATGCACGCTATGCGTAGGCATAGCATAAGCAATCACGCAATAGTTCCTTTCAATGTTAATTTTCCAGATTCCCATTAGAAACACCTTGCGGTCTTATGTCATATACAGTCGGCAACTGTCTTAGAGACAATATGTCGATTTTTCTCTATTTGTTTGCAAATGTACACATATTCAGTGAGATTTGTACTAACGGCAGGCTCATTTTTATTTCACCCCGTATTTCTTCATCTTCCGGTACAGTGTTGCGGGGTTGATGTTCAGCAGTGCGGCAGCCTGTTCCCGGTGTCCGTTGCAAGCTTTAAGGGCATTGATAATATTCATTTTCTCCAATGACTCATCCTTCAACGGCTGAATTGCCGGGGAGTGCGTATCTCCACTTTGGCGGATCTCAATATCCAATCCTTCCATATCCAGCATCGGAGTCTCCGCAATCAATACAGCACGTTTGATCCGGTTCTGTAAGTCCCGGACATTGCCCGGCCATGAATAGGTAAGCATCCTGCGCTTGGCATCTTCTGTAAAGCCTTGTGTTTCCCTTTTCAGTTCTTTCGAATGGCGTTCACGGAAAAACTCAGCCAAAGGGATGATGTCTTCCGGACATTCCGCCAATGAAGGTTGACGTATCTCGAATTCGCAAAGGCGATGGTAAAGGTCTTCCCTGAACCGCCCTTCCTTGATGGCCAGTTGCAAATTCTCATTTGTGGCGGTAACGATACGCACGTCCGCTACCCGTTCCTTGTCACTGCCTATCGGAGTATAGGTATTTTCCTGTAACACGCGCAGCAGCATGGACTGAATCTCATAGGACATTGTACCTATCTCGTCCAGAAACAGTGTTCCACCTTTCGCCATGTCGAAATATCCGGTCTTGGCGGTGTCGGCACCGGTAAATGCCCCTTTCTCGTGACCGAAGAACAACGAGGCGGCCAGTTCACGTGGCAGTGCCCCGCAGTTCACCGCCACGAAAGGCATCTCCCGGCGTTCGCTGCTCAGATGGATGCTCTGTGCCACCGACTCCTTCCCTGTACCGTTGGCACCAAGTACCATCACTGACATTTCCGATGGAGCTACCAGTCTGGCAAGTTTCTCCACTTGCAGGATCTTCGGACTTGTACGGTGAAACAGTACCTTTTCCTGTTTCCGCACCGTAACCATGGGGCGGAACACATCTTCTGCCAGTTCCAGCAGATGTTCCTTGCGTACCGGCTTGGGAAGGTAGTCTATCGCTCCCAACTTAATAGTGCGTACCACATCGGGAACCGACACATACTCGGTCGTGATGATGAAAGGAATATCCTTTCTTTCCTTGCGCAGCCATTCCAGTAGAGATATTCCGTCCCCTTCGGGTAGACGTACGTCCGATAGAATCAGATCAAATTGTATTTTGCGTATCAGTGAACGGGCTATCGGTTCGTTCATAGCTGTCACGACATCATAACCAGCTTGTGCAAACCAGTCCTTCTGCATCTGAGACAGGCTGATATTGTCTTCAACTATCAGTATTTTCCGTTTCATTTGTCTGTCTTTTTATTTCATTTTTTGCTGCTGCCATCAACATATCGGTATGATTTATTATCCGTTGAGTATATTCTTTTAAAGCAGTGTCACTGGCCCTTTCATCTTTTAAAAGGGAACGATAAGCAAACAACATTTCTTCATTATGTAATAATTCCCACATCGGCAGCATACGGTGAACCGTTTCACGCAATTTCTTCCTATCACAATTTTCTATGGCCGAATTGAGTTCTTCAACATCTTTTTTCGACTGGTCAATAAAGGAACATAATAATTTTATCTTATCGCTCACCTCACACAACATCATGCTGAAATCTACATCATGCTTTTTGTCAGGGCAACCTCTTTCTATAGTTGACAACAGACCGATCAACTCTGTAGATGAGAACGGCTTATAAATACAGGCTGTAAATCCGGCATTCAAAAAAGCATCTTTCTCCTTCTCTCCACGTGCAGTCATAGCGACAATGGGTATAGTCTTTGAATTGCCAATACTTGAGTTACGTAACAAAGTCAACAATTCAACCCCGTTGGTGTAAGGCATCAGGATATCTGTAAGCAACAGGTCATAATCTTTTTCCCGCATGGCTTTTACTACCTCTTTGACTGTGGTACAAGTTGTACAGGCCATGCCATTACGCTCTAACATTTCTTTAATGACAGCTTGCAGCATACTGTCGTCATCAATAACAAGTACATTGTGATGCAGGTGTGTGGAATGCGTCGGGACATGTTTTTCGCTTTCCAACGGTTCATCCGTTTCCGGCATGGGAAGGGTCACACGAAATGTGCTTCCACAATTAATCAAACTTGTTACTTCTATTGTCCCATCAAGAAGATTGACAAGTCCTTGCGTGATCGGAAGCCCCAATCCGAATCCGTCCGCATTGGTTGCAGAGGTCTGGCGTTCAAAAGGACGAAAGATACGGGAAAGTGTCTCCTCACTCATACCAACACCGGTATCCACTATTTCCATGACCAGCAGTCCATTGAGATAGTGCACATTGAAATTGATTGTGCCGGTCTCCGTGAACTTAACTGCATTGGTAAGCAGATTGTCTATAATCTGTTCTATGCGGTCTGCATCACCATATAACTTGACTTCCGTATCCTTAAAATCACAATTGAACAGGATACCCTTATTATTGATTATATGAGAAAAACCGGCAGCGGTACGTTCCAATAATTCATGCAGGTCGAATGGGACATCGTTCCGTATTTCTTTCGCCTCGTTTAACCGGTACACATCCAACAGGTTGTTAAGCAGATGTACCACATGCTTGCACACCCTCCTTATGTTATTCAGATGGATATTCCTCCGTTTCTTTTCACGTGTATCCATTGCCAGATCGGCACTGCCGTCAATGACATTCAAAGGGGCACGTATGTCATGCGATATGGTCAGGATAATATTCTTGCGCATTTCCAACAGCGCAGTGTTTTGTTGTATCGTATCTTCCAAACGCTTCCTTGTTCTTGCCTTTTCCCGTAAATCTTTTTGAATAATCAGATAGGATATGACAAGCAGAATAATGGCGGAGATAATCAGCCAGGAGATGACACATATGGAACGGTTGTAAGATTCTCTAAGATGACATTCCTTCGCTTCAAGTACACGTTCTGTCTGGTTGTTCATCGTGGTTATCAGATGGCGAAGCTTTCGGTTAAGTTCCTTGTTGTGGTTGCGGAGGCTATCGGTATAAGCATTGATACTTTCCTGCCGTTCTTCCTGCATGGATAGCAATTCCTTGTTCAATGTCTTGAGAATTGTAGATGCGGAAGGAACTATCTCCAGAGTTTCTTTTGCCCCTAAAAATCCTGTAAAACCTTTCTTTTTACGAATAACAGTACGCGGTTGAGCTTCCGCTGGTAAATGAGAGAATTGCATACCTTCCTGACTGTTCTGACTATGGAAAAGTTGCATAATTTGGTATAAATGCTCTTCTTTACTGGATAATAGATAGCGCAGCGAGTCTATTTGACTTTGGCTGACAAATTCCTCATACCCCTTGTGCATGGCCTGCAACATGGAATCGATATGCAGACGAAGAGAATGATAGTTCGCAAAATCCTCCTCTTCCCAAGAAAGGGCTGTTTCACCATAAGTTGAGAGAATCGTGATGTGATGCTGGACTATATTTCCATTGTGTTGAACCCGATGAATTGTTTGTGCCTCAGTTTCAATCACCAAAACCCTATTCCGCTCACGTACCATGATTATAATCATACCGATTATAGCCACAATCAACACCATATATCCAAAGATGATTTTATATTGAATACTCATTTATCAATATTTGCTGTTTATTTAGACACTATATGTATGTGGAAAGCAACCAGTCCTTCTATCCGAAATTTAAGGGTGGCTTGTATAAACGGTAATATGTCTGTTAGTACGAAAACGATTGGGTATATTGTATTCTAAAATCATAGTGTACTTTGAACTGCGATAATAAGGCTGCGGAAACTCTATTGTTTCGTATGAAATGAGAGTATTTCCATTTCTTCTGTATTACTTGTCTCCTTTCAAGGGTATAAATCCTATTTGTTCCAATTGGGCGATTTTTTGATCCGACAAGCTTCCTCTTCGATAATTCCGTCTTTGAACCGTACACCAACGCCCCAACGCCCCTTCACGACATCCAGGCCACCGTCCATTTTGGACATGAAACTGGTGCAACTGTTCCAAGTAGCTTCGCCAGACCTGCTCCACCGACCAGACAAATCCTATTCGATCTAATAGTGTTTGACGATTAGGGGAAAGTTTCCCTTGCTTGCGCATTTTCCGCTGTGTACTGCACCACTCGCCCAAATAGCCTTCGGCTGATTTGGGAAAGCGCTGCTGTTTGTCGAGAAAGATTTTCAACGCTTCATAATTTTTCATCCATTCACCGTTCAAGTCCTGACTCCACACAAATCCGATCTCATCCAACACACGAATGCGTTCTTTGCTCAAACGTCCTTTCTTACGTCTTTCCCGTTGAGTATAACACCAGGTAGCCAAGGCACCATCCTCCCGTTTGGGCCAGCGACCTTGAGTCGCAAAGAAGACTTTCAATGATTGGAATTCCTTCATCCAGTTTGAATCCAGCAGGTTCCATTCAAAGCCGACAGACTCCAGCAGTTTGTAACGCTCCTCCGAGAGTCTGCCCCGTTTGTAAGCCATGCGCTGCGTATTGCACCACAAGCCCAGCTTCCCCTCTGTAACCGAAGGCCAGTCATTTTCTTTCTTACGGAACTCAATAAGCCTCTCATACATGATCTGCCAAGGTTCCAACTCTGTCAATATCTCCTCAATACGAAGCCGTATGTCTGATAGGAAACCTGTGGTCAGAAAAGAGGTCACCCCTTCAAATCCCTTGGGTGAAGGCTGACAGGCAAGGCGTTCCATGTGCAAGGCCATCATGTCATATACAGATTTGCCCGATAGGTTGTTCACAAAATCCAATACGACAGGCTGTTTCCCGCTTCCGGCATCCAAGCAACGGCCCAGCTGTTGCAGGGTAACAATATAGGATTCTGTCCGCCGTAGAAACATGACGGCATCTATGCCCTCCACATGCAGTCCTTCTATCAGCATATTGACAGAGAACAATACATGCAATTTTCCAGATTCTTTTTGGAAAACCTTTAGTATTTGATTATTAGTCCGTTCGCTTTGAGTGTGATGGATCTCAAATGGTATGATTACCCGTCCGGCTTGTGTCAGCCAGCCACACACCTCAGGAACCATCTGTTTCAGATCGGTAAGATCACGGCAAAAAACCAGCAGTTTACATACATCTTTGGGCAAGAACTTTCGGATTACCTCAGGAGCTCCTAACGCCCCTTTAAAATCAACGCGAGCCACATCCAGTTTCTTTTGGACTTGTTCTTTTCGTCGAATTGAACATCCGCTTCGATCCAATCGCTTTTGTAAACGATTCAGTTCACCGTCTAATCCATAGGCACTTTGTACCAGGATTGGGACTGGTAAAATACGGTAATACCAAGCCTGAGGTAAGGTAAGTTCATAAAACAGATTTCCCTCGAAATAAAGATCCACCGTATCAATCATTCCCTCCGGGCGAATAGGAGTCGCCGATGTTCCTAATATATAGGCCTGCGGATTGGATTCAATTACCTCCTGCAAAGCAGCCCCCCATATTTCTGCACCGAAATGATGAAACTCATCAATCAAAATATGATCTGCTTTGAGTTGTTTATCATTTTTTCGATAATATATCAATGACTGAAACGTTCGATAGCAGATATAAGGAGAGGTAAAGCCTACCGCTTTTTTGATCTCCTCCAGGATTGTGACATTTGGAGCAAATACGCAAATTCGTTCTGTGGCATGGTCTGATATATAACGAGCCAGCAGATATGACTTTCCCGTCCCGGTCGCTTGCACAACGGTACCGATACGATGCTGTTCAAAGCCTTTTATAATAGCACGATAAGCTTTCTCGTTATGCGGGTAAAGTTCTACATGTCTGCCGGAATTAAGGCTTCTGAGGTAGTTGTCGTCAGAAACAGTCAAACCATGCAACTCATAAGCCAACGCCTCTTTCAGAAATCCACCATGAGCTACAATCCGAAAATAAAGACTCCCTTTACCTTGGGTTAATACTGTAAACTCCTCATAATATCTCTCAACATCCGTTCGGGTCAAGGGGCGAATATTCCAAACCTCTTTAGCAATAAAATGTACCATTCCCGGCTTGAATCCGACCCATAGGAAGCCGTCCGATTCTATTACGTGATAAGCAAGTTTTCGATAATAAACCGATAACGAAGAAACCATGTTATACAATCAATGTTTTCAAGATATCAAAAGAACAAAAAGTGATGTACAAGACGCAGTTTGTTCCAACACTTCTTGTTCTTTCTTCATTCCCATACGAAATAGCATAAGATAAATTCTTAATGGATTAACACCGGAATATTTTGATACTATCCACTGAACATTTGCATTTTTGGAATGCAATATAAATTTTGATTCTCCCATAAACTCGATTTTCATAATCAATGGAAGAATCACAAAAGCCCTTGCCTTTTATAATACTGAATTTTGTGTAAAATATTTAATCGGATTTGATTATCTGAAAGTTCTAGCCAAACTTTGTATCTACTTTTGCCAATTCCAATCAAACAATTCCACATCATCTTCAAGAAGATCGCTTCCGGTTTGCGTTTCTATCAGGGTCAAGTCATTTATGGCTTTTAGACCGTGGCGCATATCTTGAAGGATACAAACAGTATCTCCCCGTTTAACTGGGGTAATTTTTCCTTCTATAGCCAACAGTCCCTCTCCGTCAACAACCGTCCATACCTCTTTCCGTAGATGATGAGCTTGATATGTGAGACTTTTTCCTGCCTTTATAATCAATTGCTTCGTCAACGACTGAAAGCCATCTGAATATTGAACATTATGAATAATCTTGTATTCTCCCCAATGTCTTTCCTCATACATTGGACAACACTGTAGCCGGTCTGCATATTTTTTTATGTTCTCGCTCTTGTTCTTTTCGGAAATTAAAATACCGTCATTCGATGCTGCAATCACCAAATCTTTGGTTCCTATACACATAATCGGAAGATCCAATTCATTAATGATATGTGTATTTTCCGCCTCTCCATCTGTGATAACATTACCTATTACATGGTCTTCCAACTCATCTGTAAGTGTATTCCAAGTCCCTAAATCTTTCCATTTGCCAGAGAAAGGAACTACTGCTACCAATTTGGCCTTTTCTGCCACCTCATAATCGAAACTGATTTTGGGGAATTCACTATATCTGTTACGGATTTCCGAAAAAGAAACAGTCCGGATATATTGCTCCACAATATTCATCATATATCCCAACTTAAAAGCAAATACGCCACCGTTCCAAAATGCATTTTCTTTTATAAGATATTCCGCTGTAGCTACATTTGGTTTTTCCGTAAACCGTTTGACCGAAAAGATTCCACCTTTCAGTTTCGATTCATCAGGCACTACATATCCATATTTAGCAGATGGATAGGTTGGAGTAATCCCCATAAGAACCAGCTCGGCTACATTGTCATCCACCGCATGCACCATCTGCTCAATAACTTTGAAATATCCAGCTTCCGTAAAAGGGTCACAAGGCATAACAACAACTACTTCTTCATCGGCACATGATTTCTCATATTTCAGATATGAAGCTGCCAAAGCAATGGCTGGAAATGTATCACGTCTTTCCGGCTCCACCACTACATCGATGTATTCACCCAGCTGATTGTAAATAACATCAGCCTGAGACAAGCTGGTAGCCACGGTTACATGACCTTTTAAATCGGATTCTCCCAATTGACGAATAACCCGTTGTACCATCGACTCTTTTTGACCATCGGGAGAATTGAGTAATTTTATAAACTGTTTGGAACGGCTGTTATTTGACAGAGGCCAAAGGCGTTTCCCAGAGCCTCCGGATAATAAAAGAATTTGCATAAATAATGTTTTAAATCGTTACCTTTCTGCACGCATGGGATTATGCAAGAAATCATCATAAGCCAATCGGATACCATCTTCCAATTCAGTTTGGTAAGACCACCCCAAAGCCATGGCTTTCGATACATCCAAAAGCTTTCGGGGTGTACCATTCGGACGTGTCGTATCCCACTTGATTTCGCCTGTAAATCCTACAACCTTAGCCACCAATTCTGTAAGATCTTTAATGGTCAATTCTTTACCGGTTCCTGCATTCACAGTTTCATTCCCCGAATAGTTGTTCATCAAGAACACGCACAGATTAGCCAAATCATCTACATATAGAAACTCCCGGAGCGGGCTGCCGTCACCCCAGCAAGTCACTTCATCCAGACCCGCCTCTTTCGCCTCATGGAAACGGCGAATCAAAGCAGGAAGTACATGACTATGTTCAGGATGATAGTTGTCATTGGGACCATAGAGGTTAGTCGGCATCACGCTGATGAAGTCTGTGCCATACTGTCGGTTCAAAAATTCGCAATACTTCAACCCCGATATTTTAGCCAAGGCATACGCCTCATTCGTTTTCTCCAGTTCTGATGTCAGTAAACAAGATTCCGGCATGGGCTGAGGGGCTAAACGCGGGTAGATACATGAAGAACCTAAGAACTCCAATTTTTTACATCCGTTCTTCCAAGCTGCGTGAATCACGTTCATCTCCAGTATCATGTTGTCATACATGAAATCAGCCAATGCAGATTGGTTGGCAATGATGCCACCTACTTTGGCAGCAGCCAAAAAGACATATTCCGGTTTTTCTTCCGCAAAAAACTTTTCCACAGCTTCTTGCCGTGTCAAATCCAATTCTGCATGAGTACGAGTGGTAATATTCATATACCCTTGCCGATGCAACTCACGGACAATGGCAGAACCCACCATTCCACGGTGTCCTGCCACATATATTTTTGCGTTCTTATCCATCATTTTACAATCCCTTTCTCCAGGTATTCAGCTAAGTTGGTATGCATTACACTGGCTACATGCTCCGCTGCCACCTTCCGCATATCATGTGCGACCATAATTTTCACCAGTTCCTCGAAAGAAGTAGATTGCGGATTCCAACCCAATTCATTCTTAGCTTTCGTAGGATCGCCCCACAAATTAACAACATCCGTAGGACGATAGAAATCTTCACTGACAGCTACCAGTACTTTTCCTGTTTTCACATCAATACCTTTCTCTTCTATACCTTCACCTTCCCAACGCAGTTCAATGCCGGCATAGTGGAATGCCAATGTAGCAAATTCGCGAACGGTATGCTGTACACCTGTTGCAATAACGAAATCCTGCGGTTTGTCCTGTTGAAGAATCAACCACATACATTCTACATAATCTTTAGCATATCCCCAATCACGTAGGGAATCCAGATTACCCAAATACAGACAATCCTGTTTCCCTTGTGCAATACGGGAAGCAGCTAATGTAATCTTGCGCGTTACAAAGGTTTCGCCTCTGCGTTCCGATTCATGGTTGAACAGGATACCCGAGCAGCAGAACATATTATAAGCCTCGCGGTACTCTTTTACAATCCAAAAACCATAAAGTTTAGCGATAGCATAAGGACTATAAGGATGAAACGGTGTATTTTCATTTTGAGGAACTTCTTCTACCTTGCCATAAAGTTCGGAAGTTGAAGCCTGATAAATCTTACAGGTTTTCTCCAGATGATTGGTACGAACCGCCTCCAATATGCGGAGCACTCCTACAGCGTCCACATCAGCTGTAAATTCAGGTGCATCAAACGACACCTGTACATGGCTTTGAGCAGCCAAATTGTAAATCTCAGTAGGCTGTACTTTACCCACTAATTTCACTAAAGACATAGAGTCCCCCATATCCGCATAGTGCAAGTGAAAATGAGGTTTCCCCTCTAAATGAGCAATACGCTCCCGATAATCAACTGATGAACGACGGATGATACCATGAACATCATATCCTTTGTCCAATAGAAATTCTGCAAGAAACGAACCGTCTTGCCCGGTAATTCCGGTGATTAAAGCTGTTTTCATCTTGTTATTTTTGTTAGTAATACTTCATGAATTTTATAAATATACCTCAATGATTCCAAAAAGGCATTACTGTATATGCCATTACGTTTGAATGCTTTTTGATGATCGGATATAATTTGTTTATGGCTGGCAAAGCCACTGGTGGAAGTCCCTCCTGTGCGCATGGTTACAAAATCCATTGGGATATATGTTGTCTGTATTTTATGTACGAAAATAAACCGTAAAAGACATTCAAAGTCGGAAGCAATCTTATAAGACAAATCAAAGCCACCATACTTATCATATATAATTTTGCGGCAGTAGAAACTTGGGTGTGCAGGCATAAAGCCAAGTCGCATCCAGCTACGGTGGAAAAGTCTTGACGAATAATAACGGACACATTTACCCAGGTCATTGCCATCCACGAAATGAATATCTCCATATACTGCATCCACTCGGTTGGTAGCAAGCTCTTTCTCTAATTTTTCCACTACATCCGAAGAAGTATAAAAATCATCCGAATTCAAGATACCAACCACCTCCCCCGTGGACATCCGAATCCCCTTGTTCATAGCATCATAAAGACCTTTGTCCGGTTCACTTATAAACCGCAATCGTCCATTATAACGAGGTTCATACTCCCGGACTATTTCCATCGTATTGTCTGTACTTCCCCCGTCCACGATGATATGCTCTATGTCGGGATAACTTTGGCTGAGTACACTATCCAAGGTCGTGCAAAGTGTTTTACCGCTGTTCCATGTAGCGGTAATAACTGATACTTTCATGTAAGTTATAATGTAATGTTATGTTTTGGGCTTCTATGCGTTCTCTCTTCTATATTGTTAAGTATAACTAACAATGTCGGTATATTTGCCATAATTTATAAATCATACTTAATAATAGAATACATGAAACTGCCCCAAATATGTCGTCAGCCTTGATGAATGGACGATAGGCAGCAATTACGAAGGAATCCACCACATTCATTTGCTCGATTTCCTGCAACGGCAGGAGTTATAAACCTATATTACTCCAAAGATATGCCATAATGATCTTTCAAATATTGGCATATCTTTTTCTTGTCATTTCCACAAGCTCTTTTTATTTCAAAGATCTTAGCATCCACCAAAGTACGGTACCACCAACCTTGCAAGAAGTCCCAGAGGAATCCTTCCTTGCCATCTAAGAACCCCAACTTTATGATATAACGATAAACAAAGTAGCCGAAAGCCCTCCAAAATAAAGGCATCTTCGCATATCGGTTTTTCTGTGCCCGCTTTCGTTCAACCTCTTTCCCATGATCTTGTGATACGATTTGAGAACCCGTCAAATGAAACTCTGCATCCAGCAACAAAGCCGCTTCCCGCGAAGCATAATTATTATGCTTATCTGTAAACTGCCCGAAAGTCATTCGGTTGTCATCCACAAATTGATGTTTCAATTCTGCCGTCTCGCCGTCCAATATCTCCAAATGCTCATCCATCAACCGCTGCTCATAACGAGCCATTCCTTTCCGGAAAACACGCACGATCTTGACATTATTTACAATGCCATGATGTAAGATCTTACCACAATAAGCGCGCGAGCGAGAGAGAGAGAGGGCTGAAACGCCCTCCGGCATTACAGGTAATCTCTCTTTTAATTCTTCAACCAATTCGGGTAACAAATACTCATCCGCATCCAGACGAAGAATCCATTCGGTCTCTATCTGCAATGTATCCAACGCCCAGTTGAACTGTTCGGCTTGATTACCCGGATACTTATGTACCACTACCTCCACATTCTCAAACTCCCGGCAAATCTCTACTGTCCTGTCAGTTGAAGGCGAGTCAACCACAAATACCTTCTTGGCAAAAGGTGTTACATTCTCCAAGCACCTACGGATATGTATTTCCTCATTATAGGTGAGGATAATTACCGTAATATCCAATGTCTTATTCAACATAACTACATTTACATGTTACAATTTTTCTTTTGTTCTTATGGATTCTATAACCAGGGAAACGCTTTTTTCGATACTTCCTGTATTATCTATTTTTATGACTTCTGGCTTTTGAGCTATCTTTTGATATAACCTAAACCGATAATCAAAAGCCTCATTAAAGGTGTTTTCAATTCTGCAATTCAAAACATCTTCTCGATTACGGCTTATCACAAACTGAAAGCTATCATTAGGCAAAAGCCGTTGGTATAATTTATACCATTTGCCGTCAAGTATGTCGAGGTTATGAGTTTCACTTCCCATATCAATGATTATGTCATTTACCCATCTGTCACAGATTACATAATCAGTTCTTAACTTAGTTGGTTTTTTGCGAGCAAACCAACTATCTATATAAGAACTATATAAGTAGAACCAGCAAAACAAAGGGCTTTTATAGAAATAGTGCAACCACATTTCTCCCATTGCGGTATTCTCCTTTTTACTTAATCCTGTAAGTTTAGCTATGGCATGCATTATTTTTATCAATTTATGATGATAACGCATCCAAATATATCCAACAGTCTTACCTTCTGCTTCCAATTGGGCACGCACACCTTCGATGACTGTAGTTTTTCCACTGCCATCCACGCCTGATATGATGATGTATTTAGTCATTTTGTTTCAATAAGTTAATCCATTCCATCCCCACTTGACTCCATGTAGGATGCGCATTCATTATTATTTTACCCTTATCAGACCTTGAATTTCTCAAAGCAACATCGTTCCAAGCCTTTTCGATTGTAATGGCCAATCCTTTGATTGACTTATCAGCAGTCAGCAGTCCATACTTAAGATATTCCGTAGTACCTCCATTGACAAAGGTGATTACAGGTGTACCGCAACTCAGCAACTCAAAATATGTCAAAGGCACCTCACTTGGAATCACGATGAAAGGCAGAATTGCATACCAAGCAGAGCCAAAAAAAGCCCTAAGCTGTTCTCTCGTCAGTCTATCCTTGATAATCTTTACTCGTTCCGGATGTTTCAGTCCGGACAATGTCTTTTCAAACCGCTTATATTGGGAACCCACATCCGTACGCATCAACATGACAAGCCGGACACCATCATCCTTCACGCTGTCTAAAGCCTCCAGCAACACCTCTGCCCCACGAGTAGGTGCAGGAGCGCCACTAAATAGTAGCCATTTTCTTCCCTTCAAATCATATTTATCCAAGACACTGTTGTCTGGTACAATTTCATCAAACGAATCCTTGCCAGGGTATATGGTTGTCACATTTTTAAAGCCGCCTCTCTTCACTGCTTTGGCACTCACATCGGTCAAACCAATCACATGGCTCACACCAATATTTTTCAATGTATGAGCAAAAATGCACTTGGACGTTATAGCCTCCATCAGGTAAGGCTTTGCAGCGGCTAAACCACCGTTCTTCTTCAGCAGCATTCCACTCTTCAGGTCATACACCCCTCCTGTCATGTAACCAATCTTCTTGCAGTTGATTTGAGCAATCCACTTGGCTGGTGTCAGCCCATCACGAAAAGTAAAAGGGATGAAAAGTATCTCCGGTTTTAGTTCCGTGCATTGGACAAAGATTGCCTCATTATTCTTTATCACGGAACACACATGGACAGGTTTCGACGAATCGCTTCCTGCCCAATCATAATCAATGACATCCTCACTGTTGCTGCAAGCATTCAAAATGCTTGCCTCATAGCCGTATTCCACCATCACCTTGGCAACCTCCAATATTGTTCGCCAAGGCATGAGATGTTCCCTTCCCTTAAAACAGTCAATCGTAAAGAATATAATTTTCATTTTCTCATTCTGATTACATTTGCAGGATTACCTCCTACAATGGCGTAATCGGGAACATCATACGTTACAACGGCACCAGCAGCCAAAATAGATCCAGTACCAATGTGCCTACGTTTCGAAATGATGACATTTGCTCCAATCCACACATCGTCTCCTATGATGATGTTCGAGTCCTTGGTTTTTTCCACGTGACCTTGGAAGCACATCGGGGTTGATGTATCAGACACCTCATGTCCAAAAGTAATGCAATACAGGAACGGCCCCATCATTACATATTTACCTATATGGATGTCATTGGGAATGCTACAATTGGCACCAATACCACTATAATCACCTATCACGATATCCTTTCCGTTCCCAAAATAAATATTTCTGTTTATTGTTGATACTTTCCCGCACTCCTTAAATATGCGCTTGCACAGGAAAATACGGATTCGATTACTTACCCCCCCCAATACAGGAGTGTACGAATCTGGCAAATGGTTTGCGAAACCATAAAACAAGACCAGCCAAAACTTTCTCATCATATTTTGTTTTGATTTATTGTTGCATTCTTTAATACCTCACACAACTTCTTTTTCATTATATCCTCCGTAAAGTTTCTGAGGAATCTTTCACGTGCATCATGTCCCATCTTCTTTCGTAGGGATTCCGATTCGATAAGTTTCACAAGAGCATCAGCAATAGCTTCCGAATTCCTCGCCGGCACAACAAGAGCTTCCTTCCCATCCTCGACCGTTTCAGGGTTGCCACCTACAGAGGTACATACAATAGCCTTTCCTGCCCGCATTGCTTCCAGTAATGCAATGGAATGATTTTCTTGAAGAGAAGGCAGACAGAATATGTCCCATGCTTTTAACCAAGCAGGTACATTATCCTGATATCCCTCGAAACAGATTAACTCCTCAACTCCAAGTTCTCTTGCCAAATTGCGCAAAGCCTCCTCCTCTGGACCGTCACCAATGATATAGATGTGGAATTTTTCATCCACACGCTTCCTGACTTCCGGGATAGCTTTTATTAAGAAATTCAATCCCTTGATAGCGTCCAGTCGTCCGGCCATTCCGATGCTGACCCCATCGGATTTTAGCACAACAGGTTCTAGGGCAGGCTCGTTTTCCACAATACCATTATACACCACTTCCAGTTTGCTTTTGGGCACTTTGCGCTCCAACAGGTACAGTCCGCTATATTCCGCCACCAGAACCACCGTTCGTGCAAATCTTTTATACATCCAGGCTTGCAATTTATTAATGGCGTCTGCAATATACCGCCTGCCCTCAGTCGGAGGATTGTACAGACCATGGTAAGTACATACCATCGGCACCCGAAGAGACCGCTCCAAACATGCTACCAGCTTGATGACCACAGGCCCGTTAAAACCATGACAGAACACAACATCAGGCTTTACTTCGCGGGCAATGCCGCCCAAACGTTTCACCCAACTCATATCTTTTCTGTTTTTTATGGCAATTACCCGTATTCCGGCCTCAGTCAGAGGTTTTCGGTCATACTCACAATTCTGTAGGTCAATGCACACAGAAGAAATCTGCAATTCGAGGTCATATTCTCCCAGTGCAGCATAGGTCAGAAACAACTTGCCTATACCACCCGTACCAAATGCCCAAATAACGTTTAAAACTTTCATCCTTTATAATCTTTTCTATATGTTAAAGGATTTGCTTTCAAGGCTTCGTATGAATCACCTTTCATATCATAAAAACTGTCATACTTATTATATGCTATTATTGGATGCTCATCCTCGCGCATCTCCTTACGCAGATAATCCTGGCTGTCAACAATCTTCAAATCCATTGGAATTTTGTACTTCCAGATACCGACAGCCCTCAATTTGATACCTATTAAATACGTTTTCAAGCTTGAATAATCCTGTACAATGCGCAGGTCAAAATCACTACGGTCATGGTACATGTGTCGGCAGATACTTCCGTATATAGTAACAGCACCGATGTTATCACAATCTTTCAGTTCCTCAACAGCCCAATCTACATAATCTATTACTGACTGTATGCCCTTACCTTTGAAACCGGTATAGACTTCACGGAACCCTACCAGCCATGTAGAATCAAACAGCCAGAATAACGTATGTAGCACTACAAATAGAGCCAAGGCCACCCACCACGAATAAATACAAACTGAAGCCAATGTCACTATTACTGCAACGGGTATCAGCTCCAATCCTATACGAAAAGCTCTTTCTTTCCTGTCCAGGACATGTACCGCCTGCAATGTCCAGCTAACGGGGAACCATCTGAAAAACAGAAATTTGCCCCAGTTAATTGAATAACTACGCATATCTTGAATTATTTCATTAAACCAGTCTAAAGATTTCCTTCCATCTGAAATCTTCTTTTTCAAATAGTTGCTTAAATGTTCTACCTAATGTCCTCACGGCGTATGCCAATAGAATAACCTCAACAACCAAGATGATAATATTCAACGGGAACAGGTAATTTATTTTATCTGTAAACAATACATACTGAACAATGTATGATTCCAAACACAATGCAGCAATAGCCTGAATACCATACCCAACATTAGACTTCATCAGTAGTTTAAATATATCCGCCTGAAACAGATTGTACAAATAGATACATGTGCCCATTAAGGGCACTAACGATAACATCTGGTAAGGGCAGAGATTTTCTTTTTTAGTACACGCCAACAAAAGGCCCAAGTGTAACCCGGTACACACTAAAGTCATAATAGCATCGCGCCAAACCTTCTGTTTCAGAATTACATTCTTCGAACCTATGTATGCTCCCATCAGCATAAATGGAAACCAATAAAAGAATCTAAAGGTATGGTTTCTATACATGTGATAACTGCCTATGTCTTCATACATTACAAACCTCACTATCGGTATTATGCAAGCCACAACAAATACCCACCACTTAAAACGCATCAGATATTTACGAACAAAGTACAGCAGTACATAATACATCATAATGCAAGGGATAAACCATCTACTGGCACCTCCAACAATTTGTCCAATGTTCATGTCATCTGCAAAACAATAGAACGAGAATATCGCCTAAGCAAATACACTGGGGTATATTCTATTAATACGCCTCTTATACCAATTGTCGAATCGGTCTATTCTGCCAAGAAACAATGTGTATCCAGAACAAAACATGAATAGTGCATCACCAATCGTACCGCCAGTAGCAAACATTTCGTATTTGGGTGGATACATCATGTAACTATGCACATTTATAATCAATATCATAGCCACGAACTTTAACAGTTCAAGTGACAAGTCTTTACCCTTAGCTTGACTGTGATGGGGGGTAACCAAAACAGGGGAAGGAATGCCTGTTTGAATGGCATGCTCAAAAGTCATATACTCCATGGCTTATCTTCTCTTGTATTTATCAAGATAAGTTTTTACGGTAACTTTGATATCATACAGGTCCAGCACTCGCTTGTAAGCAGCTTCTACCTGCTGCTGATCGTTTTCATGTTTCAGAAATACCTCCAGTTTATCTGCACAATCAATAGGATTGCCATTCTTGAACACATAGCCGTACTTACCATAATCAATAACCTCTTCAGGGCCTTGGCCGGAAGATACCACCACAGCCACTTTTGCAGCCATTGCTTCGGCTACAGTATTTCCGAACCCCTCACGTATGCTTGGCTGAACGAATACATCATAATCACATACATGCTCAAAGATATACGATTGGGATTTCATGCCATGGAAGGTTACATTCTGTCCTAAGCCAGACTTTTGCACCATACCTTCAAGATATGGGCGTGAAGATCCATCGCCTATAAAATTGATCATAAAGTTATGGTAACCACGCTTCAAAAGTTCTGCACCAGCCTGTATCAAGATATGTTGTCCTTTGTCATCATGGTCAAGACGTCCAACCTGTACTATCTGCAACATATCTTTCCAATCACCCGATTGCCGTTGTTTGATAAGTTCCGGACGAATACCATTGGGATTACAGATACTCTCCGTTCCATTATATGCAAGAAGGGCTCGTCGAACGGAATCAGAGATAGCAAACACACGAGGTACAAGATCTATACTTTGGGTATTCTTCGGTTTGGGGAGTGCATGTAATGTAGCATTAGTAATCTTCTTATGCCAGGGTACAAGTATTAACTTATACATAGACGAACTATGAATATGAATTACATTGGGATGCAACTCGTACAGGAGATAATTCAGTCGCAACATCGGCAATAAAAGGTTAGCACCATTCTTGCGATGGCCATAATGGAGCTTTATTCGCTTGTCAAGACTGTCATAGAGCGTGCTCTCAACCGTAGAGTCCTCCATAACAATCAGATGCACATCATGCCCCAACTTTATCTGTTCATTACAGATGTTTACCAACATGGTCTCAATACCTCCGAATGTAAACATCCAAGTAACATGTACGATTTTCATTATTTTATATTTGATCTTAATAAATAATATCTGACATACACATAAATACAACCGGCATAAAAATACAAACCACCCAAATTGAATGTATATACGAATCTCAAATGTGTAGGAACCTTACCTCCAATAGATACTAGTTTTTGTTTACATACCATTGCATCTTTATAATTACCAATCAGAAGATTGCAATCCAGCATAACTTTATAAGCATTTCTAAGAATCGATACTCCTTTGGGCTTTTGCGAGAGTTCCTCACCATACCACTCAACAAGCAGTTGTTTAGAAAGAAGCCCCTTTGCAATCTGTTTTCTATCATTTCGAAGAACGTTTCTGGTTACGCTATCAGTACGATTTCTTTCGCGAATTGTAACAATTCTATTTGTATAAAGAATCTTCTGAGCCTCACGATAGAAACGCTTGAAGAACACTCCTTCGTATATTCTCAAATCTTCATCAAAAGGGTATTTCTGTAAAGTTTCCGTCTTGATGCAATGAACAAAGTCTCCAGTAACCTCCTCAAATAGAAAGTTCTCGAAAGTTAGCTCAGCCTTTTGCTTACCCATCAGCAACGAACAGCTCTGGTAGTATTCAACCATATCATCTGCGGCAAAGCAATAGTGCATATACTTTTGATTGCTAGCAATAGAATTTATAAAATTGATTGCCTCATTCACAAAATAGTCATCACTATCCAAGATGATACAATACTCACCAGTAGCCGCTGCAATAGCTGCATTACGGGCCGCATTGGTACCTCGATTCTGTGAAAATGGGATGAACTTAATATGTGGGTGTTTATCAGCATAGTTTTGCACAATCTTCGGAGTCTCATCATGAGAACCATCATCCACAACAATATGCTCCAGTTCCACACCCCATTGGAGGTTGCGAATCACGCTATCTAAGCATCTCGCGACACAATCAGCTCGATTATAGACAGGGGTTATTATTGAATATTTCATACTATTTCAATTTTAGCAGTTCCTTCTGACCATTCTTGCATAGATAAACAGTCTCGGGATATTGTTGGAATTCGAGGATCTCATCAGGCACGATATATTCCAATCGTTTGCCTTCGAGATAATAATTGTTTAAGTCCTCTATAGATATGCCCATGGATTCATTGTCGGCAATCTCCTGTACCATATTGATTGGGAAACTTAGAATGAAAGGATACTCGTATGTCAAGCCATGATCCATCAGGTTTCGAGGCATGACATAATGAACTATATTTGCTTCAAGTGTAGTGGGGTTGGCATAGATGATTTTTGACTGCAACTTCAAGCACAGCTTGGTGCTATAGATATGTGCGTCAACAGAGAAGTTATAACCCCAACTGCGAGCATCGCGGTGATTATGAAAATCCCATTCAAGCTTACCGTTATTAACAGGGATACTTGCTGGACGTTCTGTAATGTTCTTGCCTAAACGAAGTGAAATCTGATTTATATCCGGATTCTGTTCAATGAATGCAAGGTCATTCTTTGACAGTTCAACGTCACGGATGAATGCTGAATCATCGGTCAGGTACATGGTGTATTCACAACTGGAAGTAGCCAACATGTTATTAAGCAAATCGCGAAAGTTGGATTTTTGCTTACGTATGTGGTGATACTTCAATAGTTTTTTCAGATTGTATGGGGTCATGTAATCCGAGACGTGATAGCCAGAAGTCTTACGTGTTTCCTTAATAAACTCATATGCTGGATATTCCTTTTGAAGGATATCATAACCCTTCTGGAAATCATCACCACTGGTATTGTAAAGCACGGAGAGCTTATAGTTCGTCTTCTGCCAATGGCATTGGATACTTGATAGTAATGCCTCAAGCTGCAAAGCGCGATTGAACGAGAAAATAATAATATGAATCATACTATGATAGTTTTATCAATGGTTTGAAGCCACATATCTGTGGCAAATATTTAAATAAAAGAAACGAAACAAGGATGGTTGTTAGTGTGACGATTCCGTATGATAACCATATATTTAAATGCAATGGCGAAATTGCCAAAACAATATAAGGGTGTATTAGTAATATCAAAAGCGAAAATTTTCCGATGATTGCCAACTGTTTAGGAAGATAAGAACAAAACTGGATCAAAGCCAAACTTTCTATTGCACCAACTAATAACAGTTTCAACCAATTATCTTCATAATGATTCCAGTAGTTATCTTGAATACCAGACGGAATTATTACGACAATACATAAACCGGTAATTATCAGCAAGATAGAATACCACCCCCTATATAGGAAATACTTCCTAACAAACTCACCTATTGCTAGATAACCCATGGCTGTTAATGCTGTACTACAAAATAGAGGAAGTACAAGTTTGTGGCCATGAAAAGAATACGTACTGGTGATATAATAGCTCACAGCGGACAAAACTATCATTGCAAGGAACAACAGTTTGCTATTATGTATGTATTTATGTAGAATATAGTTGATGACATAACACCACAATGTGCATATAAAGAACCACGAAACGCCATGAATCATACTATATGGATTTGCAACTTTCAACAATGTGGTCATAAAGCCTTTCTCAAATATGCTTATGATAAACATCGGAACTGAGAAAAAAGCCATTGGGATCACAATGGTGTTGAGTTTCTTTATAGCCATCACCTTGAAAGAAGACTCCTGCTTGTAGAATACGCCCATAATGATAAAGAAGATGGGCATTACCCAACCATCTGTCCATGTTGTATGCATGCCCACAACATGCCACTGAATGATGACAAGCATTGCTAACCCACGAGCAACGTCAATGTTATCGTATCTTACTTTTTCAGACATTATTTTGAAATGAGTATTTTGAATCTTTGATTGATAACTTTGATTACAGGTATCTCAACAAAAAGTAAAATGAAAAATCCAATGATGATGGATAATGAATTTATATGCAAGACCTTATTAACAAACACAGGTATATTAACAAACAACATGTGAGTACAGAGAACGATTAATGAGTTTGCTCCATAATGGCAGAATGCATTAGATGTAAACTTCGTATATTTGGCAATGTCACCGGAAAGAAGCACAATACCGATAGTGGCTAAAGAGGAAACCAAAGCAAACTGAAACATTGAGCATGAAATATAGCATTGACTGACATTACATGACGGTGTATTGGGTAAATAAAGAAACCACGATATCAGCAGTAACCCAATACCCACAAAAGGATATTTTTGCTTTTTCAAGAGAAAGTCCTTAAAAAAGGATCCTCCAAGGAAAAAGGGTATACACATTAATGATACATTCACGTAATATGGCTGTAACACATTATACTTTCCACAATAGTATCCTACTATTCCTAATACCATACTTACGACAAATGCAAATAGGTTAGGAAGATACCGCAACAGCACATAGCCTATTAATGAGATTTCTGCTAATGAAAGCAAGAACCATACAGGTGTATTTGCATACCCATGTGTTGCTCCTAAAAGGGGGTCAAAGAAATCCATTAAATCAAGCTGTCCGTGTTTGGTAATGGTCTTGGCTGCCTCAAAAGCATACCCGATTATGTAGAATGAGATGTATGGAACCATTAACCTCTTTATACGCTTCAGTGGTTTATCGGCTTTAAAGAACAATCCACTCAGGGTAAAGAATAGTGGCATATAAAAGGTTGTAATCCACCCCTCCCAATTATTAAAATATATTAATCTGTTAACACCTGGTAGGTGAAAGAATACGACTAGTAGGATACCTATACCCTTAGAAATGTCAATATGCTCGTAACGTTTCATTTTTCAATAAATTGGATGTCTCCATTAGTTGACTTTATTACATTATGTTTCTTTTCAATAGCAGGAGTACCTGCTAACAACGTATTGGGGGTGTTATACTTTTTATTTGCAGTTGAATTAGCAGCAAGAATACAACCATTTGGTATCAATGTATTCTTGAGAACTAAACTACGAGTTCCTATCCAACAATAGTCACCAATATAGACCTCGCCAGCGGCTTGATATAATTCTCCTGTTTCTGTATTCATAACGGAATGCCAGTCTGTATCCATTACCATTGCACTCCAGCCAATAGCCGTACCAACACCCATGTGCATTTTGTTGACACATACAAATGTGCTTTCCGCAGTACTTGAAAAACCTGCTCCAAGCGATAATGTTCCTGTTTTGCCTACACTAAGTCTTGTGCCTTGTCCAAAACATACAGGTCCTTCGAGTTCTATTAAACCAGCTATCTCTAATATTGTTCGAGAATACTTCTTGTCAAATATACCAGTTGATGAAAAGCCTATGCTCAACATTTTGGGTGTGATTGGAGTTTTCTTAACTATCACCTTTCCATCAAGACAATTAAGTACACAGTTATATCTTACGAATATAGGAAGTTTGAGAGCATATTTTACCCCCCCCCCAGCCCAATAGTTTGACAGAAACGTAAATTGATTTAGGGATGGATAACAATTTCACGAAGCGAGAATCAGCCATATCTTAACAATGATTTGTGGTGTTAATTGTAATAGAAGGAGAAATAGTGATCTTATTTGGATTGGTGTTGAAGAAAGTACCCCACCACCCAAAAGAACTTGGAACTATAATATTATGCTTGCACATGGCCATAAGCTGCATATCACGGAAACTGTCTTCGCCCTTATTCCAGTCAACAAACTTGATGGTGTCCTTACGTATGTCAAGGCCGAATAACTTAGCGTTATCTCTGCACCATTCCACGCTACCTAGATTGGTGAAGAATACAAATTCCGGATTATCTACATGCTTTCGGATGTATTTTACAGCACGCTTGAAATAACCATACTTATAACACCATGCAAGCCCGCCAAGTGCATCACCTCTACGAGCATGAATAGCTACAGAATTGACGGTTTTGAGGTATTCAACCATCTGTAGGTTCTGTTCATCTACTATCTCGGGAAACCTGAATGACTCTCGTATCTGAGCCTCAATCAAATGGATATCATTTCCACGATTGCTAAATTTTAACCACTGGCCAGTGAAAATATCGCTATCTGTATGACAGAACAGTTTGTCACGAGAATCGTTTGCATAAGCGTATTTCTCTTCGTTGAGAGACTGAAGTACGCGCTTTACTGTATTTCCAATATATGACTCTCTGAGTCTGTCCTTCCACGTTTTATGCTGGTCTTCCGTACCTGTAATAATATTATGGTTAGGATCAAAGTCGCCACGAACATTTTCAAGTTGAAGACCATGACGATTCAGAACCTCCGTGAATACAACGGGATAATTCCAGTTGTGAATCCAGAATTTTGTTGCACGAATTTCTGATATTATCTGAGTCCACTCGTCGTCCGAAAAGAGAGACTTGATGTTCTTTGGTTCTTTGATACCAAAAATCTTCTCAAGTTCATAACCGTTCCATTGGCAAATGACCTCGTTACACTCAGGAATTTCAAAAACTATCGTTTCTATAAAAAACTCCTGATTCGGATTGGCATATTTCAGTGAAAGATATTCACAATAGGAAAGCATCTGGTTGCCCAGACCAGATTCTATGTGGATTATTATCATAGCTGCTACTAATAATTTTTGATAGATTTTTCATTTGTCGATGGCATTAGTGCCAAATTAGAGGATAAAAATGGTAGTATAAGCATATCTTGATATGATATTCCTGGTCCAGAGATACTCAATGCGAATAGAGTCAATAGATATAAATACATGCAAAATGTGATTGGGTGATATTCTCTATTTTCAAAATGAATTTTTACGAGCCTAACCCAAAGAGAGATAAAAAAGAATGCACCCAGAAAACCATATTGCGCAATGATATTACCATATCCTATGTCCGGCGTAAATGTTGGACTAATAATCTTGTTCTGGTCAACAAGACCTATTTTGAAATTATATAGCCGTTTTGCGACTTCCGGTTCTGATGGAGGCAGGAAACCCAATCCAAAAACCGATTCAACAATACCGTTTGTCAACATATATTCTGCCCTCTCATAAACCCAAGCAAAACGATATGTTAATGTCCCAACATCATCATGCGCTTTACCCGTGTGTGCATAATCTATAAACCGCCCATGAATAAATGCAAAAATATCACCTTTTGTACCAGCTTTTTCACCAAATCTTGATAGCAATGCATCTGACAATGGGATAAAAAGAATAGCACCAATTATTGAAAACTTTAGTATTGTAGATTTTTTACCACTTAAAAATATTCCAAGAAATGTAAATAAGACAACAAACACCATAATGGTTCTTGTCATTGTAATAAAGACTGCGGCAGCAAATACTATTGCTGAAAACTTGGAGATTTGTTTTCCTATGTAGTTGGGAAATAATAAAGACAGATAGAAAAACAAGGTCATGTAAACAGGATGATTGTTATATCTAAGCGTATGAGTGATTCGATCATACTCCGGTGTTGCCACTCCTAATACAGGCAAACCTGTTGAACACTGTATTATGTATAACAATGCATGAATAAGAGTAATATAATATAATGCCTTAAAAAGCCAAATGATATCATCTTTTGGTACGTCTCTTAGAAAAAAATATGCCGGAAACAGCCACAATTGGCGGCATCCCATAAAGGATTGAAAAGGAGTAAGACCATAATATATCATTCCCACTGCAAAAGATATAATTAGGAAAAGGGAGAGTCGGCTGATACAGAATAACAATTTAGAATCTTCTGTAAAAGCAAGCGTTTGGATACGTTGACTTACAGTTACTATTATCATATAGACAATAGCTAAATCAATACCATTTACGGCCATAACTGCCATTGGTACAATTTTCATGTAACGCAAAGCCATGAATACAAACAGCAATAGGCTATATCTTCTATAACCGGTAAAATGCAGAAGGAGCGCAATTAATAATACAACCAATCCCAGCATAATTACTTACGTTTTATTGGAAGCAGCTTTATACCCATTTTAAAATAAGGGTCTCTCACAAAAAGTAATAATAGAAGCGAACAGCCCAAAAGCAATGTAACGACTACTCTAAAATAGATATTTATATCCTCCATAAAATTTGAAACGACAAGGCAAAGCAGAGTTACAAAAATCTGTTTCAATAAAGTAGGAGAAACATCCCTTAACTGACTCCATATACCATAACCGATGGGCTTTCCACATACCGAAAGGTTGAGGAAAAGAAGTAGAAAAGAATATATAGATAAACCTGCGGCAAATAGATAGACGTTGAAATGTATTGTAATGAATACGATAATCAACATAATGCATCTCCTGCTGATTTCCAGATAAAGTATTTTTTTTGACTCTCCTTTTACAAGTAAAATATTTTGATTAACACTATGCAGTGGAAAGAGCAATCCACTTATACCTAACAACAAAAAATACACGCCGGCCTCACGCCATTGAGAACCCATCAATATTCCAAACAAATCTGAGGATATACCCATTAATAGCGACATTACAGAACCGACAAAAAGGATTGTTATCATTATTACTTTTTTATATGCTCCTTTTAAATCTCCTCCATCATTGTAGACTTTTGCTAATGTTGGATATGTTACATTTTGTATAACCCCTGTAGTTGATGTAGAGGCTATGGTTTTTATTCTGTCAGCTTGAGAGTAAAACCCTAAATCTGAAGCAGAATAATATTTCCCTATTAAAATGGACTGTATATTACCAATAATATTTCCTATAAGTCCAGAGATAAGAATATCCTTAGAAAAAGCAAAATATTTAGCAAAACTGACCTTTGAGAATTTTAATATAGGTACAAAATCTGTTGATATCCACAGAAACAACGATCGCAGGAACTGACTCAATACCATTTGGATTGCTAAAGCCCACACATTCTCATAAATATATGCAAAAATAATAGCAACAATTGCAGAAATTATAGATGATGATATAGAGATAATACATAGTTTTTTGAATTTTAGCTCTTTTTGCAATATAGTATTCTGAACAAGTCCTACAGCCTGAAACGGTAACATTAGGAACACTACCTTACTCAGATCAACAAGGATTGGTTGATTATAAAAATCCGCGATTAACCCCGAACATAAGTATAGTGCTATGTAAAAAACCATAGACAATACAACATTAAAATAAAGTATTGTAGAATAATCCTCTCGAGATACCATTTTTTCTCTGATTAGAGAAAGACCAAAGCCTGAATCTATAAAGCTATTTGCAACGGCATTAAATACTGCAAGCATACCAATTATACCATAGTCAGAAGGTGTGAGATATCTTGCCAAAATAAAGGTACACAATAGTTGAATACCCATATTAGAGAAGCGCTCTACACTATTCCAAATAGTATTTTTGGCTAGATCTTTCTTGATGCTGCTCATTGTGAATGGATTATTTGAATCATTATTCGTTTAACATTTGAGCGACTATTTCTTCCTTTTCCGGATAAAAGCTATTACCCATTATTAAATTGTTTTTCACGAACACAGCAGGATTCCCTTTAATGAGAATGTTATCACCATTTATAGAAAAGTCACCTGAAACATTTGAGTTACATGACACAATCGAACCATTTGGTAAGATCGTTCCTTTACCGATTGTAGAACGATTACCCACAAATACATCGTTTCCGATAATAACAGGTTTTAACCGGGGATAATACTTGTTTTTTTCTGTATTATAGACAAAATGAAAATCGGTGTCAAATATCTGGCACTCCCAAGACATTCTAAAATCATTTCCTATGGATATTTTCTTGTAACATACGACTTTACTTAGATGGCCAAATTTCACTTTATCAGCTACCGAAAAAACAGCACCTTCTCTAATTAATATTTTTACCCCCGTTTGGCATATAAAAAGACCACCTATTTCGATTGTTCCGCTATTTTTGACAACTAATCTTGAAAATCCATCCTCAATTACAGGGATAGGCTGTGTTCCCAATCGGACAAGAGAAGGTTTTATAGGGCAGTTAAACTTTATTGACCCCAGTTTAATATCCGTGTTCTTGCCAATCACAATAGGAAATTTTAAAGCATCAGAAATAGGGAAATACTTAAAATTAGTATATATTGTTTTCAGGAAATCAACATGCTTTCTGTATCTAAAAAGATAATGGATTCCTTTAGCCTTGTCTTCATCCAAAAGAATTGACAGAATTTTTTCAATCATAACCAATATGGAAGTTAAAATTAATCTACTTATTTTTTTACATTAGTTATTTTACAGCCAACCAGACTCGCTCAATATGTCATGGAAAAGTTTTCCAGTACCATTCAAGCAGCAACTTTTATGATTAGTCCATTCACCGCCGAGAAAATTATCTATAAGCCCAAGATTAATGAATGATTGATTGGGCTTCTATAGAAATGTTTGTATTCTCCTCCAAGTAGTCAGGAAGACTTTTGAGGTCAGGCAAGAATGCTCTGGCTACGACAGAACAGAGCCTGAGCATCTCGTTATTATTGATTCTATTCATTAATCTTGCCTTGTAGATGCTGCCCATAATCATCGCCTTGTTTTCTTCTGTGCTAAGCAGGTGAATCAAATATGCAGAGATGTGTTTATAATTTTCTTGACTCAGGCTAGAATAGAACTGATTCTTGATTTTATCGTCAATGTCTTCTGACACTATGAGAAATTTGGCCAGTTTCTTCGTAAAACACCAGTCTTTGACGTTGATAAAAACCTTCCCAAATTTAAGGAGAGAACCAACATACGGGACATCTTTGTATGTCTCGATAATGTCGGCTGCAACTTCCAACTCCAGTTCCCCATTCTGCTTTATAAAGTCGGCGTCTCTTTTACTTCTTTCTATTTCAAAAATATTCATGAGAATCACTAGTGTCTCTTAATAATTGTAAAGAGATACGTTAATTATTTGAATTACAATATTTATTTTCAAAAAATGCTTGTCGCACATTTGAATCAGCTATCTTAGGGACTGAGCCAAATTGCAATAGCTATGAATATTAAGAAATATGTTTTCAATCAAATGACTTCATTCCTTCTAAAACGCTATTTTGAGCGATATGCTAAGAGATTATCTTCTTTTTGAAGCTTTTGCCTATCACATGGTAAACATGGCTCAACAAAAGCGAATTGACAAGGAGTTCGATTTGAACGGAACTTTTTATGCTTTTGATTCAACAGCAATAGACTTGTGCCTGTCATTGGATAATTGAACCCGATTCAGGAGCACAAAGTCTGGTATCAAAGTCCATACCCAGTTGGATAGCAGCATCTTCGAGTAAAATCCTTTTGGGGAAACTCTGAGAATACAGTCAGAATACAAATATATGTGGCTATCATTATTTATTGTTTGGTAGCCATTATTGAGAGTGTATTAAAACTCAATAGGGACATTTATGAAGTAATGAGGACCTTGGTAGTTCTATACTTGTGAAAGACAATATCAAGGATTTATTTAGCTATGCTGAATACGACATTCTTTATAAAAATGACGGTCAGTTGGAATTGGATTTTACATCATAATGAGCCATATTGAGATGTTTTGCATTTTTTTAAGAGACACTAGTGATATTATCTACTAATTTTGAAGCATACGTATGCATCAAGCAATTTTAATATTCCACATCTTTTTCGCCAATGCCTTGATAGCCTTTTCCATGATTTTTTCTTGACCAGATTTGATTCTTGCCCCCAAACCATTTTTGATAAGCATACAATTGGCAAAGGCATTAGCGTCTATTTCAACCTGTTGGTTTGTATTCTTGTCCATACTATCTTCATCGCCCTCGTTTCTGATATAGTGCAGAAATTCATATTCCCATTGATTGATGACAGCAGGAAGTTCGCTTGATTTTCCTCTTTGCTTGAAATCTGCTATCACTTGATGTTGGTAAAGATGACGAGCTTCATGGCTGAGGATGTATCTCAAATCAAACTCGCAATCACTTCGCAAGCATAGTTCTACCCATTCTTCATTAATATACAAGGTGTTTCCACCCCATTCTGCAGAGTTAAATGCAGAAGGGAATCTGCCGTCATCTATGCAAAAACGTAAGGTGTACAAAGAACTGTCAATATGAAGTTCCTTACACGCTTCGTCAAAGTATTTTTGTATGCGTGTTTTAGTTTCTTGATTTATCATAATCTTCTACATAAAAAATTATCTTCCCACAGTGCCATAGTCCGAACCATCGCCGAGAATCTTCTTGAAACTGGGTAAATCATGGGAATCGATATAATTAGGAATTCTTTTCATGAATTATAATGTATTAGCATTCACCCCGTCCAAGAGCTTTGTCTGGTTATGTTTTATTGAAGAGAAAAGCATTTGCTGATAACGATGACAAGAATGTGTGTCGCATCCCATTCTATCATACATCCCATTTCTCAATATCCATTCCGCTTTCCCTTGCACACGCTTTCCGTACATACCCGCCAGCGATGGCAGATTCAACTGAAACGAAATATGTTCCTCTTTCAAAGTATTATAGTCTTCCTTCTGCATATATTCATACCGTTCCGGATGTGCCAGCAAAGGATAATAACCTTTCTTTTGAATGCGTTGCAGAACGGACAAAAAATCCATCGGAGGGTTGAAGTAGGAGGTCTCCACCAACAAAAAACGTTTTCCTTCTTCCAAAAGAAGCAAATCCTCTTTCTCCAATCGCTCTTCAAAAAGATTATCAAGCATATATTCCGCAGCAAGCTTCAGCTCCACCGCGCCACGGTACTGCTGCAACAGTTCCCGGAACTTACGCTGCAGCGCAAGGGTCTCGTTGGGGATGTCTTCCATGATGTGGGGTGTGAGCCATACTCTACGAATCCCTTGTTGCTCCATTTCCCGCAAAATTTGCAGAGACTCTTCCATAGATTGTACACCGTCGTCTACTCCGGGAAGCAGGTGACTATGGCAATCCACCATACCTTTGAGTAAGCCACTTCGAGAAAGGACTGTTGTTTTATGAAACAACCACATGATTACTTGGACCTGTCATTGTTTCCATAATAAGAACCGCTTCCATAACCATACTGATAGCCGTAACGATAACCATAACGTCCGCCAGAGCCTTCCGTCCCATTGAGGATTACAGACATATTCTTGTATTTCTTTTCTCGATAGATGTTTTCCAACTCCGGAAGCATGCTGCGTTCCAGCAAGCCTGCACGTACCACAAAAACGGTACGGTCGGCCAGTTTCTCTATGATTTGCGTATCGGCCACCAATTCAACTGGCGGGCAGTCTATCAATACAACATCATATTGCTGCTTTAAGGTATGGATTGCTTTCTGTAGACGGTCATCGAACAACAGTTCGGTCGGGTTGGGGGGGATAGTGCCGACGGGGATGAAACTGAATGAAGGGTGCTGCTCGTTCGTAACAATAATATCCGAAATTTTGTCGATATGTCCTCCTAAATAATTACTCAAACCAATTTTGGGCGAATGGATATAAGCTGAAGCAGAGGCATGGCGAAGGTCGCCGTCAATAACCAATACTTTTTTATTTTTGATGGCAAGACTTATGGCTATGTTCATGGTCAAGAACGATTTTCCACTGCCCGGATTGAACGAGGTAACTACAATCACATTGGAGGATTGATCTTTGCCAATCATGAATTCCAGATTGGTACGCAAGACACGAAAAGCCTCATTCATAATATCACGGCTTCCTTCTTTAACCACAATGGTATGTGCCTCATATGATTTTACTCTTTTCTTACCACGTATAGACAAAGGAATCTCTCCGATAAAGGGAACACTTAGGCCATCCAAGTCCTTTCTTCCACGAACACGGGTATTCATGTTCTCACGAATGAAGATGATGACTACCGGTATCAATATACCCAAGGCAAAAGCCACCAGGAAAATGTTCTTCTTTACGGGAGCGGTAGGAATCATGCTTCCTCCAGGTTTTGTTATAATACGGGTATTGTAGGCCGTAAATGCCTGAGAAAGCTCGTTCTCCTCACGTTTTTGTAACAGATATAGGTAAAGTGACTCCTTCACCTTTTGTTGGCGTTCCACGCTAAGCAGGTATTTGGACTGCTTCGGGTTGGAGGCAATCTGCGAAGTTGCCTGTCCCCCAATGGCCTCCAAACTTCTGATTTGTGCACGCAAAGCTACCATTTGGTTGTCAATGGAAGTGATCAAAGCGCTTCGCATATCATCCAACGACTTGTCCATTTCCCTGACTAAGGGGTTCTTGGCACTACTGTGAGACACCAAGCTATTGCGCTCCAATAACTTGGTATTATATTCATTCAGTTGTGTGGCAAGGCTTGCATTTTCAATGCCGGAATTGGCAGGGAGTAACTGATGTTTATTGTTTTCATTGGTCAAATAGTTCTTTATGTATCGGGCCATATATGCCTGGTTGTTCAATTCACGAATTGCGGCATTGGCTTCATTGGCTTGAGTCATATACATATTTGCCGCCGCCTGTACATCCGGCAGCAAATGCTCACTTTTGAAAGAAGATATATCATCATCCACATTGCCAAGCTCACCCTCTATCACACCCAAACGCTCATTGATGAACATGGAGGTACTGACCGCTATCTGATTCTTGTCCCTTACCCAGTTCTCATTGTAAACGGATATAAGGGTATTGAGCACATCTTCCGCCCGTTGGGTGGACACATCCTGAAAAGACAACGTGATGATATTGGACTTCTCATCGTTCTGGGATATATTCAAGCGAGCTGAACAGCCAGCTGATGCCGCAGACAAAGACTGGCGGGTTACATAAATTGTGCTTACCGTTTTATCTGAATAAGCAGCCGATGGAATAACGACAATAGGGCCTAGGGGGCTTTGAATACTGTCATTCAAATTGCCTTTCACAAAACCATCATTTTCTATTTCTGTTCCATTCCGTGTAAAAGAGGATAATTCCACTGCACCATCCTTTGCCAGATGCAGTTCGAAAGTTGCGGATTCATTCTCGGAAAGATTAGGAATCACCACCTGGACAGGAAGTTGGTTTCCATACACAGTCTGTTTATGAAAACGTCCGTCTGTCTGATAATTCATTTCCAAATGCAATCGAGACACCACTTCACGCATGATGTCGGGAGACTTCAAAGTTCCCATCTCGTTATAGACATTGGTGTTGGTCGTAAACAGTCCCAGATCGGAAAAAGACTCCATATCCGTAGAAGAAGATTTCCCTTTGGAATCGTCCTTAATCAAAATAGAGGCAGTTCTGACATATACCGATGGGGTTCTCAACAGATAAAAGGTCGCAACCCCCAAACATAAGGCCAATGAAATGGCAAACCAGTGCCATTTGTCGAGACAGAGGTAAAACAAATCCTGTATGGTAATGAAATCCTGCGTATTTTGTACTGTTGATTTATTCTGAATAGTAGCCATTTCTCTTTTTTATTTAGCGATAAGTACAGCGATGGAGGTCAATAAAGAAGCCAGGGAAATCCAGAAAGAGGTGCTGCGCACATTGTTCCCGTTTACGGTAGACTGACGGGCTTTGGTGGCATTAGGCTCCACATATACCACATCATTCTGTTGCAGATAATAGGCAGGTGAAGTATAAAGATGCTCAGCCGAACAGAGATTGACACCATAAACCCGCTGTTTTCCTTCTTCTTTACGTAATACTAATACCTTTTCTCTCTTTCCGTAAATAGTGAGGTCTCCCGCTTGGCTTAAGGCATCCAGGATTGTAAGGTTATCCTTGTCGATACTAAAACGGCCGGGATTGTTCACTTCACCCATTACGGCTACGCTGAGATTCATATATTCCACCGTAACGACAGGGTCTTTAATCAAATCATGCGACTGTAGCTCTTTCTTAATATAGGCAGCCACCTCTTCACGGGTCATACCGGCTATGTGAATTTCTCCCAATACGGGAAAGTCAATGTTCCCTTTGGAATCTACCGTATAACCGGACACACCACGATTAGAACCGGAAGAGCCCTCCATGCCGATCTGTTGAGAAACAATCGGCAAGTTAAACAGGTTGGTCAGGCGCAAATCCTGGCTGTTGACTAAAATAGACAATTTGTCTTTCGGTTGAATCTTAATCTCTACCGGAGCAGTAAGCGCCAATTCGCTTTCGCCCGGACGTAAATCTTGAAAATAAGTGACTTCTTTTGAAGTTGAGCAAGCTCCTAAAAACAGGAGTAATATTGCCCCAATTAAATTTTTGCAAAAATTCATATTGATATAAAACTATAGTTTCGAATGAGCTATATGGATTCTACGGGTTAACCATAGATTACCCAAGATCCATATAAAGATGTCCAGTATTAAAAGCAAGGTTACATTTATATAACGTGAAAGCAGAATATTGCACAGTGTAAAACAGACAGATACCAGTACAATGGCAATCATAACTGTACGCTGTCTCATGCCAACAGCAAGCATTTTGTGATGGATATGGTTCTTATCTGGCAAAAAGGGATTCTTTCCGTTTCGCACACGGTGCAAATAAACCCGTACCACATCAAAACAGGGAATGATAAGCGGTGAATAGGCTAAAAAGAAAGCATTAGGCTGTTGCATAGAGTGATTTACCGGAAACCCGTCAAGCAGTTTCAGACTTAAAATGCAAGTCATCATACCAATCGTCAAGCTGCCGGTATCACCCATGAATATTTTGTTCTTTTTGGCAGGATCTCCAAATACGTTATAATAGAAAAAGGGGACGAGCACTCCAAGTGTCGCAAAAGCGAGCAGGGCATAAATGTATTCACCTATTATAAAAAACACCAAACCATAAAAAAGCATAGCTACTCCACACAATCCGGAAGCCAATCCGTCTATCCCATCTATCAGATTGATGGCATTGATAATAAATACCACGGCGAATAAGGTAATGGGGTATCCAATCCATTCAGGAAGAGCGTGAATAAACAGCAAACCGTGCAGGTTATTGATCCACAGCCCGCCTGCAATGACCAGTAATCCGCAAATAATCTGTATGGCGAACTTGGCACGGTAACGGATACCAATCAGGTCATCAGCCATCCCAACCAGATAAAGCATCATAATGGTACAGAAGCCGAATGCCAACGGGCGGCTTTCACTGCCGATATTACCAAGAAGCTGACCGTACCCCAACAACATATTGAGTCCCAAAGCAAGTGCCACCGAGAAAAAGACAACCGGTTTGAAGGCTATCCCTCCTAAACGGGGTACTACCCCCTGATGGATCTTCCGTTCATCAGGCACATCAAACAGACGCTTACGAAATGATATCAACAAGATTTGTGAAATCAAGACGCCGGCACAAAATACGCTCAAGGCGAATACAAATAAGGAATTGACAACCCAAAAGGCACTGGGATTGTCCATTACATTCGAAACAACAGTCATAAATATCGTATCAGACAAATTGAATATATTCAGGAAGAACCTCCACCGCAACAGCGAGATAACCCTTTAATTCGACAAGCAAGCGTTTTATCTTGCTGCCTCGTATTTTAAGCAAACAGCCCTCATATCCATTGAGAGAGCCTCCGATAATCCGAATTTTACGTCCGCACATCTGAGGGGTTATCTCTTCCGGCAAATAATATTTGGGTGAATCGGAACTGCTGACGGCTTGTATGAATCTGTCCATTTCCAAATCAGACACAGTCATAGGTTCCCGGAACGTATTCCGCAACCAACGGTATTGAAGCGTTTTGGTTCTTTCCACAATGGAGTCCAAATGCCGACGGGAATCATAAACAAAGAGCAAATCTTGAATGACCGGAACTTTCTCACGTACCTTTTTACCCTTTTGCAAAATGATTTGCCACTTCAAGGGGACAAATACCTTTACACCCGCTTCTTGCAATTGTTTGTATGCCGGCTTTTTAGCATTGCACCGTTTCAAATCACGCATGACATACCATTGTGCGTATTCAGTATTTTCCATCGAAATGCTTTAGTTTAGGCAAATATTACCAATCCTGCTTGATCGATCTATTTACTAATAATCAAGCAGTTATATAATACTTTCCAAAAGTAGGAATCTTTTGTTCCTTTAATCATCCCTTGCATCGCTATTCTAGAAGGCAAGTATTCACTTATACTAAAACATACTACTCTTCTTAAGAGAAGTACATCTATATAATGAACTTGAAAGAGTAGCGATAGTCACTTTATCTTCTTAAGAGAAGTATATTTCGTTTGCAAAAGTACGAAAAAATCTAAAAATCAAGGCATAAAGTGAACTTTTTTTTTACTACTTATTTTTAAGAATCTTCAACATAATGCGTAAAATGAAAAACAATCATCCCCATATATCCTCTAACATGACTTTGTTTATCAAGTTATTATCGCTTTATAACTAAAAGATGTACTTCTCTTAAGAAGATATGTACCTTTTTCGGTATTTATTTATATAGACATCAAAATGAGACTATTCGCCTTGTCTACAATAGATGTGTCTAAAGAGGCAAGATAAATTCGGGTGGTTTGCTCCGAATCATGTCCCAGTGCCTCACTGATAACAGGCAAAGAAACATTTTTACTTTGAGCGATGCTGGCCCAAGCATGGCGCGCAACATAGGTGGTAAGTGGAATACCTAAACCTATTTGTTTGCCAATGTGTTTCAAATTTCTGTTGATACGGTGCGCTTCATTTTGGTATTGATGCCATTCGTCCACACCATTGTTCTGAATAATTGGTAGCAGGTAGGAAGTTTCAGAGGTATTGTATTTATCAATAAGTTCCTGCATTGGCTTTTCCCATTTGATAAACAATTGCTGACCGGTTTTTTTTCTCCGATAGGTCAGGATTCCATTCTGGAGGTCTTTCTTTTTCAGGAATGCCATATCCACAAAGGACATTCCACGTGTATAAAAACTGAACATAAAGATGTCCCTGGCAAAAATGAGAGACTTTTTATTAAGATCCAAATCCCGTATTCTTCGAATCACGCTGAGGGAAACCGCCCGTTTCTTTGTTTTGTCTATGCCGGTATAGACATGCTTGAAGGGATTTCGTTGAACAACAAGCCCTTCACTCACGGCCCGGTTATAAATGGCCCTGAGGTTACGCATATAATACGAACTGGTATTCGGACAGACACCGGTTCCTTTGAGCCAGCTTTCATAGGTTATCATCTGATTGGAATCCAGTTCATCCAATGGGATATCGCCCCGGTGTCCCCGAAACCGCTCAAAACTGTTCAAGGCATTCTGATAGGTGCCGGCTGTGCGTACCTTACCTATCTGCCTCAATTCTACCAGCAGTTCTTTTCCATATAAAAGGAAAGTGCAATTCCCTTCAGGAGCAGTGTAAAGTTCTATTATACGGTCCACAGTGAAAGGAGTGTCTTCCTGATTCAATCGGTTGATGCATTTCTTTATTCGGAAAAGGTCTTTATCAATTTGATTTTTTAATGCGGCAAGATAGCTTTTTCGGCCTTCTCCACTTCCTGCCGAGACATTGATTTCACCGGAAGCAGAAATCCACTCACTTGGAAACAGTTTGTAACCGGTGCGGATATGCCGTACTTTACAATGATGAATTATTTGATAATGAACCGTTCCCTCTTTAAGGATAACGGATGAAGGACTGAATTTTACTTTTACACTAGTCATAAACAATCAATTATTAGTTTAACATATGGAATAAAAACAGGAAGTAATTCAAAAAACTTCAAGCTGTTATGTATATCTCCAGCTAAACTATTCTTGATTGATAAAAGACGCTTTAATTATTTTTATCTAAAGCATTGTATTGAGTAATATGACATAATATGATAAAGTAAAAGACCGCGTTCTGTATATTGCGTGAAGACTTGAAACGGAGTGTCAGAGCCAATGCAAAGAATATCTTGCCATATAGAAAATGGAAAACTCAAAATGGAGAGGCTGTTTCCTGAACTCTTTCCATTCAAGCGAAAGAATTTATAACTGCTGACCTGTCTATATGATTATCGGGTTCACTTTCATCGTGTCCAGGTTCAGGTACAATCCGTTATGCTCGATCACTCCGTTTCGGAACATCTTCCATAGGATGCCGCATCCGAGTTGTGCCAGTGTGGAGTTAATAAACAGGTCCTGTCTTTCCAACGCTTCAGCCAGCGAACAACTCGGGCCGGAATCGGTTTCCTTCACTCTCGCGTATTTCACCATGCGGGTGATGACTTTTAGCGAATTGACGGTTTCATAAAGTTTGGACGCCGGCTGTTTGATTTTCTTCGGTACGGTACCCAGCACGACTTGCCCCGTGGTCTGCGTGTTTCCGAAATCCATCCAGTACAAGGGGGTCTCGTAAGTGCAGTATGTCGGTTGCGGCAAAGCCCTCAACAGATTCCACAAGTCGATCCGTGACTTGATGTTATCGGTACAGGTAATCGTGATATTGGCCAGGTTGTCCCGTCTGGTATCCTTCAATACTGCCGGATAGATGTCCGCTTGCGCCTTCCAGTCATTCCCGAAAAAGTTGTTTATCCGGGTGACGAGGCATTGTGCCTTGTTCTGTCCCAGGTCGGACGGTCCGAAAAGCTGGCGACCGATGTTGGCTTCCGTCACGGTGTCGGGGTCATACAGTGTAACGAACAGTCCCGGGTGTCCGAGTCCCCTCAGGGCTGTGTCAAGACGTGCCAGGCAGGTGAGTACCTGCGACCCGGTTCCTCCCGCTCCGATCAGGTTTACCGTTACCGGATGCTGCGGACTCATCAGGTAACTGTCGGTATAATGTACTCTTTTCATGTCAGTATGTCTTTAAGTTTCATATTGTTCAACGGTTTCAACTCTTTGAGGTCGAATGGTTTGTTCCTGGCCGCTTTCGTTACTAGCACAAGGTTCGACCGGGTCGGATTTCCGTTGCCTCCCAAGTGCGAAAACTCCGTCAGCCAGAATTTCTTTTCCCAGTATTGCAGCAGGCTTTCGTATGTCAGGTCCTTTGGCAAGTCTATATTGGCAGAGCCCAGGCATACGCTGGAGCCGGTCACGTTGAAGAACGGCGCGACATATAGCATCGTATCCTTGCCGGGCATGTCATCCTTGTAAGCATATATCCTCATCCCATGTTCCCCCGCCTCGTAAATCACTCCCGGCAGGTTGTATTCCGCATTTTCTATTTTGAGGTCGGAGCTGAAGAACATCATCCGCTTATGCGGGGGATTGTACCATACATACCGCTCGCGGCCCTTGCGTGAATCGCAATAGATCAGGCTGGACGGTACTTTTCCGTAAGGCGTGCTGCTATGCCTTTCCGAATATCCCTTTACAAGCCCGTTCATGAATTCCAGGGTCACAGGCCTGCCTTCCGCCATATTTCCCCGATCATCTATGTCCCGTATCTCCAAAAAAAAGTTCTTGTTATCCTCCGAGGCGTAGGCAATCAGTGCCGCCTTGGGGATAAGCAGGTTCTTCAAAGTCCTTGTAAGTTCGTTTGTTTCCATCATAGTGTTCAAATTATTATGTTGATGAATTTGTCCGCCCATTTGAAGAAGCGTTCCGGATAGTCATCCATGCGGAACAGCTTTTCCGTTTCGGGAGACAGGTCGAGTGTCGTAACCGGTATGATGTCGTAGGTCTCCCTGCTGTGAGAATTGTAACAATCCACGAGGTAATCCGTCACCATATCGTAACTGTCATAGATCACACGTATCTGTTGGTAGAGGTACATGGGGTGGAACTCCGGTTCTTTCTCATAAAAGGGATCGTAGCTGTATTCCATGATGCCACGTTCCGGTGACAGGAATTGGAGCCCCTCCTTCATGGCGGAGACCAGTGACCGTTCGTAGTCGTTCCGGGCTTTATACCTGTCAAGTGCCTTCGGCAGGTTCTTGTAGTAACACTTGCATTCCACCCTTTGGAGCAGCCTCTTTATTCTGCCGTTCTCGTAGGAGCGCAGGAGTCTCAGCCGTTTTTTCCTTTCCTCCGGAGTCTCTTCCGGTACTTCCTCTGAAATCCAGGTCAGGACATATTCCGTGTCGTCCTCATCCAGAACGGTCTGTATTCCGTTTGCCTTCATCAATTCATGGATGAACGTGATGGAGATACGTCTCAATTCCGATCCGAGAGCCTCCACGAACTTCATCGGGAAATAATACAGTGTCAGTTTTCCCCAATGATGGGCTTTCCAGAGCTTGAACAGCAACCGTCCGTCTTGCTCTTCGATATTGACGTTCAGCCCCTCACCGACAAGGGCATCCATCTCCTCGTGCAGCCTTGCGATCCCTTCCCCGAACGTCCGGCCCGGGGTATGTACCGCCTCCTTCTCCATCAGATAGGCATATCTGAAGAAGGAGTCACGCAGGAACCCGTAGTTGTCCCGCGTGATGAGATTGTGCCTTTTCCCGTCGGAATCTTCCACGACAAGACTCGGCAAAGGTTTTGGCTGAAACGTGGCGTTCAGAAAAGAGGAACGGCACCCCTCGGTGCCGTAATCCTTTCTTTCCTGTCCGTACCGTAACGGATATTGCGTACGGTCTGTCCGATGATGAGCCTTGCAAGCCGTTCCACCTGCTGTTCGTCCAATGGTACACATGATTTCTTCTGTTTTTTATTGTCCTTTCCCATTGCTTTTATCCTTTTGTCCCGATGGTAGTTTTGAATTCATACACCGCCTTGTCTTCCTTGATGACCGGCCCGTGCACCGTCGCCGTGGTCAGTTCCGGATAGAAGTTCGAGTAGTAGTTCATGACCATTTCGGGGCTGTCCGACGTGTTTGGGTCATCGAGTGTGACCATCCCGTTGCCTTTCTTGAATGTGAATGAACGTGTCATTCCCTTGATTTCTAATGCCATAATATTAAATGCTTTGATAATGTGAGACATTGGGTTCTAACATAGATTGCGGAAAATCGGGATATTCCTCATAATCTTCCGGGCGGTAGGTAGGGACTTCCTGTCCCCTCTGATAGTACGGATAGAGGTCTTCGGGATTTTGCTCCCGTTCCTGCCGGTATGAAATCTGTTGTTCCGCGTATGCATGCTGTGGAGGGAGCTGGTGGCTCATCGGCCGTTGCCCGGCATATTGCGGCTGTGGGGGAGCCTGATGCGGTGCAGGCCTTTGCGCAGGCTGCTGTGGCGGCCACATTATCTGCTGCTTGTCAGGAATTTGTCCGCCCGCTGGTCCTGATGCCTGGGATTGCGGCGGACAGTGCGGTGCAGGCTGCGGCTGTTGTGCCGTTGCTGCCGGTGGTTGTGACCGGAGCTGTTGCGGTGCAGGCGGTTCTTCCATCAGCTCGAACAGGCTTCCCCGGTTCATGGCCTTTTTCTGCTGCTCCAGCATCTCGTCAATCTTCTTCTGGTCCTGCGGCTTGGCATAAAGTCGGGCCTGTCCGAGAGCCGTCACTGCATCCTTATGGTTTCCCGCGGCAATCAGTTCCTCAGCTTTCTTGAGATGCTTCTCGTACTTCTCCCGTTTCTCTTTCTCCTCTTTCGTCTCCTTGGCCTTTGCATCCTTCGCCACCTTGCTCTCGGAAGCGGCCTTTTCCGTCTGTGCCTCGAACTGCGCCATGTTGGTGATCAGTCCCGTGGCTTTCTGCACCGGCCGGGCGACGGCTTGCAGGAATCCGGTATCCAGTTCCTGCGGAACTCCCTTGAGGGTCAACGGGATAATGTGGTTCTGGGCTTCGTCTTTCAGCCCGTTTGACTTCGGCAGTACGGATACCGCCATTTGTCCGTTCGCTTTACGGATGACGAGTGTCAGGTCGACTCCTTCTGTCATCATCTGGTTGATTGCTGTAAAAAACATAATTATATGGATTAAAGTGTGAATAACCGTATTCTTTCTATCTGTTGAAGAACTCCACCAGCAGCCTGTTCCGGTCGGGATGACTGCTTATCTCCAGTATCGGGTCCAGCAGTGTGGAGATGTGTACGGGTCCGCCCTTTTCCCGTGGAGGGAATTTGACGGTCGGTTCCGGGGTATGGTACTTTCTTCTTGCCGGTATCGGCATTGGTATCTGTACCGGTGCCGTCGGCGGTCTTGAGATGATTGCTTGATTCATGGCTTTATCATTTTAATTGTGGATACTCGGGCTTTGGCAGCCCGTTGAACTACAAGGGCTTTACGGCAGACGCTTCCGGAAAGGCAAGGCTTTCCGGAAAAATACCGCAAGCCCTCCGGGCGAGGATGATTTTTCCGCGAAACCCGAAGGGTCCCGGCCTTGCCGTCCGAAAAGAAGCGTTTGCCAACTTTGCCCTGTAGTTCCCGGTCTGCCAATAGCTGTATATGCCCTCTTTTCTTTCCGTCCCTGTTCCCGTTACCCTTGTCCTCATAAAGTGTGGAATACAAAACAGGGCCGTTCGTGGGGACAGCCCTGTTCTGCAAGGTATTACAGTGGTTTATATGCAGCATTTGTTTCATTTCCCGATATTGTATGCCGGTGGAATCAGAATACCAGGCAGCTGAGGATGCAGAAAAGTATCGCCGCCGCTACCAGAAGGCAGGCGATTTTATAGAGGAACCTGAAGAATCCCCTGAAACAGACGATGGCGACTGCCGTCCATACCGGCGAAATTCCTCTTGAATAGAGATAACTGAACACTATGAAGGCTGCGGCGGCCAGTGCCATTCTTTTTATCCATTTGCCGGTTCTCGGTTTTTCGATACATTCCTTTGCTTTCATGATCATTTGCTATTAAAAGGTGAAACATGCCATTTCCAATTTCAGGGGCCAGTATGCGGACCGCCTCCACAGGCAAGGTTTTCGGGGAAAATACCGGAGTAGGGCGAGGATGATTTTCCCCGAAACCTGCAAGGCCCGACCTTGCAGGTGGCAACGGGCGGTTCCGCTACCTTTGCCCCGGAATTGGAATGACGGTATCATTTACCTTTCCCGCCCTTGGATTTTGGGAAAGAAAGTTTCAGGTTAAAACTTTCGTCAAAGATGACCGTCGCGTCGAAAGGTACCCCTTTCTTGCCCTTGAAGCCCTTGATCAGCCGGGTGGAGCCGGAAGAGAAAAGCTGTTCGAGATGCAGGTCCGTCAGTTCCTTGTTCAGAAAACAGCGGAACACCAGCAGTCCGCATCCTTCACGGTCGCATTTTGCGACTTTGGACTTCACCACCACGTTGCCGGTCTTGCACTTGGGGCAGGCAAGGACGCATGATGACGGCTCCGGAAATTTGAGACGCAGTATCTCGCCGGTAACTTTTCCCGTGTATTCCCTGATGGAGAGCATGAAGCTTTCCGGATCGAGGGTACGCCACTCTATCTGTTCCAGCGCCTTTTCCCATATGCCGGTCAGCTCCGCGTCAGCCACCATCATGTCCTTTACCGATTCATAGAGGTAAAGCCCCTTTTCCGTCGGACGGATGTTCTTGCCGGAACGCTCGATGTAGTCACGTTTGAGCAGGGTCGTGATGATGGCGGCACGGGTGGCAGGCGTACCGATACCCGTATCCTTCACCGCTTCGCGTGCCTGTCCGTTAGTGATTTCCTTGCCGCAGTTCTCCATGGCCGTGAGCAGGGTGGCTTCCGTATAGAGAGGTTTGGGCAATGTTTTTTTCTGTGACAGTCCATGTCCCATGACCGGTATTTCCTCACCCTCTGTAAAAGATGCTGTGCCTTCGTCTCTTTCCGGCTCGTCTTTTTCCCGGTCCTCCTTTCGGGAGAACACCGCCCGCCAGCCCGGATTGGCGATGACAGTGGAACGGGAGCGGAAGTCCAGTCCCCCGCATACGCACTCCATGAGCAGCAGTTCTTTCTCGCAAGGGGGAGAGAAGGCTTCCAGCATTCTGCCGGCTATCAGAGTATAAACCGTGGATTCCGCCTCGGACAATCCCTCAGGGACGATACCGGTGATAATCAGCGCATGGTGGTCGGTCACTTTTGCGGCATCCACGCTTCGTGTATTCAGGGCGGAAAGGTCTAAGCTCCTTCTGTACTCACGGAACTCCGGCATGGCTGTTATCTTTTCCAACAATACCGGAATGTGCGCCATGACATCCTGCGGAATATACCTGCTGCCTGTCCTCGGATATGAAACCAGTTTTTTCTCGTACAGGGACTGTGTGATGGCAAGGGTCTTGTCCACCGGAAGATCGTAATGAATATTACAGTCCTTCTGGAGGGCTGTCAAATCGTACAGGAGCGGAGCCTGCTGGAATGCCTTCCCTCGCTTCACTTTAGTGATTGTTACCACCGATCTGGGGGTAATACTCTTGTATGCCGCTTCCGCCATATTCTTGTCCTTGAACTCCTTCGTGTGGATGAACTGCCGGTGCCCGTTGTCCCTTTTCAGCACTATATGCAACTGCCAGTATGGTGTGGAGACGAAGTTACGGTTCTCCTTGAAGCGTGCGCATATCATGGCAAGGGTCGGTGTCTGTACCCGTCCGATGGAGTTGTTCACCGAACCGGAGGCTGCCGCCAATGCGCGGCTGGCATTCACGCCCACCAGCCAATCCGCCTTCGCCCTGCTGTCCGCGGCTGCATACAGGCTGTCATATCCGGTTCCTTCCTTGAGGCTTGCCATTCCCTCACGGATGGCCTCGTCGGTAAGCGAGGAGATCCACAACCGTTTGAACGGCTTGGTACAGCCCAAATAAGAATATATCCACCGGAAGATGAGTTCCCCCTCACGTCCGGCATCGGTCGCCACGATGATGCTCTCGCATCCGGTGAGCACTTCGCTGATGACCTTGAGCTGCCTGCCGGCTGCGATGTCCGTCACCATCCCCCTGTCAGTGCGTACCTGCCGCACGACAAGACGGAACGGATCGGGAATCATCGGAAGGTCTTCGGCGGCGGTTCTCGTGTAGCCGTATGCATCCGGTAAGGCCAGTGACACCAGATGTCCCAGTGCCCATGTCACCATGTAACCGTTTCCCACTATGTAGCCGTCCTTTTTTTCTGTAGCCCCGACCACACGGGCTATGTCCTGACCGACACTCGGTTTTTCTGCTATGATTGCTATCATGATTCGGATAAAGTCAAGCCGTTTCCCGCTTGCCGGTGTGTGGTGGAACGGAAAACGGCGGTTATACATTCAGTTTACATATTATATATAAGGAGGGGCTACTGTTGTCCGATGGGTTTGATGCCGAGGATTTCGAGCAGCGGTCCGCCGTCCTTGCGCACCAGCTGTAGCGTGGCGTCCATCACCACGTCCACACCAAGCAGCACCAGGCTGAGCCGTATCACATTCGTTTTCTCCCCCTTGAGCAACGTGTCGAGTTCTCCCGACATTTCCAGCTCGTCTTTCAATATGCCGATACCTGCCAGTTCCTCCCAGTTTACGTCCTCTACCTTGAAAGGCGTGTTGTTTTCCTTGTTCATTTCCATATTTCTTTTCTTTTAGGATTCCACATTCATTTGATTCATGCATCATGCTATACTTGCGCCTTTGGATTTCCGGCTGCCCTGTTCCTGCCTCTGTGTTTCAGCCACGACATTTCGTTGCGAGGCGTCACGCTTGCGGTCGGGGTTCTCGTTGTAGAAGTCCAGCCTGCCCTGGTTGAAGTTCGCCTTGACATACTGGGAGATGGTCTTGCCGTCATATCCCTTGATACCCTCCACCAAAACAGCCTTGCCACTCTGCAGGTCGGAACGCTGCTTGCGGGTAAGCTCCACATCCCACACCTTATCCGGAATCTTGAATTCCGCACGCTGCTCGAAACCGTCCGGAGTGCGTGAATAACTGAGCCGTCCGGTTTCCAGGTCCGCCTTGATGAACGAGGAGAACTCCTCGCCCTTGCGGTTCACCATGTCATTGAGGAAGATGGTCCTGCCCTCCCGTAGTTGTTGCTGCTCCTCGGCGGTGATTTTCACGCCATTGATCTCGTTCGGGATATAGATTTCCCGTGCGCCCTCCGGGGAGTCGGGATTGTAGCGGGTATAGGCGGGCCTGCCCGTCACCTCGTCCAGCTTGACATAGGAGGAGAATCTCTCCCCGTCCTTACGCTCCATTCCCTCCACGAAAATGGCCTTTCCGGCATTCAGGTCTTCAACCTGCTGTTTGGTCAGTTCCACGCCACCCAATGACTGGCGGTTGAAGAGCTTGTCGTTATCGAAGATATATTCGATGCCCCTGCGCTCGGCGTTGATCTGGATGTGGGCGTCGAACTCCTTTCCGTTGTTGGAAATCATACCCTCGATGAACACCTTCTTGCCTTCGCGCAGGTCGTTCTGCTCCTGCTCGGTAAGCTTTACGCCTTTAATCTCCTTCGGGATGAAGACATTTTCCGCACGCATGGCGACCACCTCATTGGTGAGCTTGTCAATGCTGACAAAAGAGGGGATGTATTCACCGCCCCGTCCTTTCAGTTCCACGACACGTCCCATATTGCCTGTTTCAAGCAGGTTCTTCTTGTCCTCCTCGGAGAAGATATGCCCGAAGTACGGGCGGTCGAGTTCGGGTTTCTGCCGGATACCGTGGATGCCCAGCACGATGGGACCTCCCACGGACTGCTGGAGTGACAGCCGTGCGTCGGTACGCAATACGGCAGAACCGAAATTCATGCTGATGGGCACGACCTGGTTGGTCTTGTAGCCCCTGAGCATCTGGTCAAGGAGTCCGCGTTCCTGAAGATACTCGCAGGACAGCCCGTATTTCTTCAGTTCCTCCCAGTTGATCATGGATTCATTGTAGCGGTATTTCGGCTGCTGCGCGGTTTCCGGAGCGGCCTGTTGCTGTGTCTCAGTTTTTTTTGCCATTTCTTCTTGATTTTGATGGTTTATACTTTGGTTTTCTTTGGAGCGGGGAACAATCTCGTATTTCTTTAGAAATTCCTCCACCGCGTCTGATTTTCTGCCTGCGGCAAGATCCTCAATTGCCTGTCTGACTTCCGGGTTGTCCAGCGCATTCTCCTTGACGGAAAGGATGCCGAAACGAGTCGGGTCTTTCAACTGGCTCCAAAAGTTCTTCAGAAAATTCTCGAACATGCTGGCATATCGGTCAATTTTCAGGAAAGAGTTCCGGTGTTTTTTGTCTGCCGGAACCGTCTTGTACCTGCCGTTCTTGTCGATGTCGGATATTGCCTGTAGAAGCAGTTCCATCTTGTCGAGGATAAACACGATGTCGCTCAGCTGGGCGTTCTCGGTGACTTGCGTTTTTGGGGGTTCGTCCCTTACATTTTTCTTTGCCATAACTGTAATTTTTAGGGTTTATAACTGTTGTTGTCACCGCAAATATATAGTCATAAATTTGATAAATCACTATGTCTCAACGCGTTGTGCTATCTGTTTCATCGGATGTCATCACGTTTCACCGCAGAGGGAGAAAACGCAAGGCGGAAAAACGGAAGAATCAAGGATAAAAGTGTGAGAAACGTACCGGGTCCGATAAAAGAAGAGAGAGAAATACGCGAAGGGAAAGCCAAAAACAAAAAAGGCGGAACGGGAAAATGGGAAAGGGTGGAAAAGCCGCAAACGACACGAAGCCGATAAAGAGAAACTGTATTATGCAGAGTGGAGAGCGAGCTGTCTTTAGTCCCCGCTTCCTTCTGTTACTCCATAGGACTGGATGAGAATTTACGTGCGGTTGATGTTGACAGCATAATCCATTAGGACATCAGGTGTCGGCAAAATACCGCCGCCGGATTGTATCTTGGTTTTGTCCTATGCGTCGTAGGTCGCTTCGCTTGCTAAGTCCCGGAACGTTTCTCCAACTCGGACGGCGATACCGGAACGTTTTTTCGGGTGAAAAATTACCGAAGGGAATTTTTTGCCCGAAAACCGCAGGCCTGAACGTAGAAGGTATCGTCCCTCCGAGTTATCTTCTTAAAGGGACTTGACAAGTGAAGCGTGGCTTATGATGGATTTTTATAGAGGAATATGGAAAAATGTACCTTTAGCCCAAGAAAATTGCAATCATTTCGCAGAAGTAATCAGAAAATGATTACTCTTGCAGAACGATAATACATGAAAAAATGTTTTTGTTCACTCATCTATGGATGTTCATTTTTAATGAATGCGAGCAAATAATGAACATGGATTCGCTTATATCCGCCTTCTATTGGAGAAAATTGGTCTTTTACCCATTTTTCTCCAATAGAATAACCGTAATACTGATAATTTTCCATATTTTTGCAACATGATTATACCAAGGGATAAATATTTGCAAGAGCTAAGAAGTGTAATGCACAACGGAATGATTAAGATTATTACCGGTGTACGCCGTTGTGGAAAATCTTATCTTCTATTTGAATTATTCAAACAATCATTACTTGAAAACGGTGTGAATGAAGAGCACATTATTCAAGTTGATTTGGAAGACCGACGTAATAAACACCTCAGAGAGCCGGACAGATTATTGGATCACATCGATGGACATATCACAGATAACGATATGTATTACATACTATTGGATGAAATACAACTTGTTCCTGAGTTTGAAGATGTACTCAACAGCTATCTGAAAATTAAAAATACAGACGTATATGTGACAGGAAGCAATAGCCGAATGTTGTCCAGTGATGTAAAAACAGAATTTCGTGGTCGAGGGTATGAAATCAGAGTCCATCCACTGAGTTTTTCGGAATTTCTCAAGGCAGGACAGTACACAAATGAACTTTCTGCCCTACAGGATTATATGATTTATGGAGGAATGCCACAAGTCGTATCTTTTTCAAAGAAAACAGAAAAAGAAAATTATCTAAAATCCTTGTTTCAAGGAACTTATATACGCGATATAAAAGAGCGTTACAATATTAGAAACGATGATGATTTGAGTGAACTTATAGATATTATTGCTTCCAACATAGGCTGCCTGACCAATCCGACAAACCTTGAAAATACATTCAAGTCCGTAAAAGGTCATAGTATTTCAGATACAACCATACAGAGTTATCTTGGAATGTTACAAGATGCCTTTATGTTGGAAAAAGCCATTCGATATGACATCAAAGGAAAGCATTACATCAACACGCCTTCAAAATATTATTTTGAAGATGTCGGACTACGTAATGCCCGTCTGAATTACCGTCAAATTGATGGGGGTCATCTTATGGAAAATATCATATATAACGAACTGCGTATCAGAGGGTATTCGATTGATGTAGGGCAAGTGGAAGTGAGAATAACAAATGATGATGGAAAGAAAATGCGAAAACTACTGGAAGTTGATTTCATTTGCAATAGTGGGGATAAACGTGTGTACATACAATCAGCACTTGATATGCCCACTCAAGAAAAAATTGACCAGGAAACCAATTCCCTTCGTCATATCAAAGATGGATTCCCTAAAATAGTCATTGTGGGAGGTTTGACCCCTTCTCATGTGAATACAGATGGCATATCAATCATTAATATAATAGATTTCCTTAAAGATACAGAAGGAAATCTATTATGAATCCACCATAATATGTAGCATAATAGTGTGTAAAAATAGTAAGGACAATGTGCATAATGCACCCAAAATATAAATCCACCCCTGCTACAAATAGCTGTAACAGGGGTGGTTTTATCAGAAAGGGAGTTTTGACTTTACCTGCACCGTTTTTCACGCAATTGCAGATTAACTTGTGGTATAAAAATTTTATGTATGTATGCTCCAGCCGTGAAATGGTTCCATCATTACGGCAAAAGACTCATCCGGTCTGCCGTGATAGAGCAATCCACCCACAATGCCGTTTCTTCCATCCGGTGTCCTTTCCGCAAATCCGAATGAATACGGAGCGAAATCGTAATACAGTTCAATTTCATACCTGCCGCCAGAGTTCTTCTCCCATTGTTTGAGGCGTTCAATGCAATTCTGAAAGGTTGTGTCACCAATACTTTTGGCGTATTCCGCCACCTTGTCGTAGTGTTCCTGACATTTGATTTTCATATCCGGTAATTTTAAGTTGTTTGTAGCAATTCTTCGTATATTCCGAAATCGAGGCATCCGGCAACAGTAAAATCCTCCCCATCTTTGTCCGTCAATGATTTCAAGTCTTCCAGACTATTGCAGTAGAAGAATATCTCGTCATCCTTTTCCGTGTCGGATTCCATAGCCAAAGCGATCCTTACTTCTACTGTTTCCAGTGTGTCACACCATCTGATGACACAGTCCGCATAATGAGGTTCACATCCTTGCTCACTGTAGAACTTCAGATAAAGACCTCCTATTTCCTGTCTGACTTCATCGGGCTTTTTCCATGTACTGTCATCCACGATTTCAAAGCCTATTCCTTCAACCAACAGGCACGTGCCATTGTCATTGACCATCATGGTGCGCTTGCCGATATGTTTTTCTCGTATTTCCGCCCAATCTGGCAAGTCCCAACGTTCTACAGTCCAGATTCCACGGTAATTTTCTGGGATGGCATTGTATTCACTCAATATTATCTTTTTCATTTCAAATCGGTTTATGCTGTTATAAAAGTCACTTCATACGTTTTACATGGTTTCCCAAAGGCCGGGTAAGCATCAAACTCTCTGTATGCTTCCCAATCCACCGACATGGTATATCCGTTCGGAAAATTTTCACCGATGAATCGGGTTATCAGATCCTTGTCTTCATCGGTAAGGAACAATTCTTCTTCAATGCCGTACTCCAATGCAAAAATCGCCCATTCGGGAATGTTGTTCCAAACGAGCGGTGTATTATTGTTTTCCTTCATACTTTCAAGTTTATTGCGGTGATACCAGCAGTCTTTGGATGATGCCGTCAAGTTTCGTTTCCCATTTGTCCGTACCGTTAAGGAGAGACGGGTAAGTCAACTGTTGCCATTGCCGGTAGTCGAAGAGTTTCATCCGGAGCGGATAATAATCAAAAAGTTTCCGTCCTTCGGAGAATATTCTCAGGTGATTGACACCTACTTCCATCAGTTTCAGACCGTAATGGTCGATAATCTCATGAAATCTATTCATCGGTGTGAAATTGCTTCTTTTCCTCATAATTCATTTGTCATTATAATTCGTTCAACAATACATTTTATACAAATCGGTATCTGACAGCGTACACAACTCTTCATCCGTACAGTAACCGTCAATCTCTTCGCTGGCTTCCATAGCCTCATATATACCGTTACGCATATCGTTTGCCAGTTCATTCCGCAGGCTCTCCACTGACACCCTGAATATATGGTTGCCGGCATCTATTTCCCTGACGGGATAGACACATCCTTTCCAATGGATTTGCCCGATGACGATTGCTTCATTCGCATTTTCAGCCATCCAGTCCAGGTATTCTTTAATGATGTCCCCATGACAAGGATCCGGTTTGCAGAAACATCCCAATGTCTTGCCCTGCAAATTCCCGATCCGCTTGCGGAACTCTTTATCCGTACTCAGGCGATGATAAAAGTATTTCCTGTATCGGCCAAGCGTACTGCCTTTTGCCATCGTTGCTTCCAGTCTGAACGGATTCCCGAAATAACCGTCCTTGCCATATCCAGCCCTGCCAATGTACACGTCACAGGTTTCCTTGCGGATATTGACCACTCTTGTTCTGCCCATAGCCATATTTCTTTTATTCAGTTAAACATTCACCGGCTCGTGAGCCGATATTTTATTTCTTGCCTGCATCACTGTCCCGTGCCGGATTGTGCAAGGCTTTCCGGAAAAATACCGCAAGCGGAGCGCGGAAGATTTTTGCGGAAACCCGTAAGGGCTTGGCCTTGCTCAATCCAGGCGGGCACGGGACTACCTTTGCAGGCTGAAATAAAAAAGCGGACTTGTTCTATTCGTCTTTTTTATCATCTTCCTTCTGCGGAATCAGGTGTTTCAGATCCGGATCATTGGCTATCCTTGCCATCTCTTCCTCAATGATCTGCAGTACGTCAGCCTTGATGCGTGAATAGTTGCGGTCTATCTGTTGCTGCATGATGTCGTTGCCGTCCTCGTCCTTGAACTCGTTGATGACGGGTATCTTCTTGTAGGCTTTTGTTTCCGCCGCCACTTTTTCACTGTCGACAATAATCCGCGCATGGAAAATCTTCTGTTCTATCTCTTCTCCGAAATTGTCCGCCACGCTGCCCACGAATGTTCCCTGCGAGAGATTGGCTATTTTGGATGCCGGTATCAGAGAATCCAACTGCGTGTTGATGGAGGTGGATGTATCCTGCCGGTTGATGGAGATGGATTGCCTTTGTTGCAGGATTTTACCGAACCGCTCGGAAAGGCTCTTTGCGGTTTCACCTACCACTTGGCCGCTGAATATATTGCCGACCGTATTTTGGATTACCTTCGCCTCTTTTTCACCGTAGTCACGGGTCAGCTGGGAGAAATCCTGGAAGCCGAGACAGACTGCCACTTTGTTGCTTCGGGCGGTGGCTATCAGATTGTCAATACCCCGAAAATATATCGTGGGTAGCTCATCTATGATGATGGAGGATTTCAACTGTCCTTTCTTGTTTACCAGTTTCACTATACGGGAATTATACAGACCGAGAGCCGCCGAGTAGATATTCTGCCTGTCCGGATTATTTCCCACACATAGGATTTTCGGATGTTCAGGATTATTCAAATCCAACGTGAAGTCATCGCCTGTCATGACCCAATAAAGCTGCGGTGAAATCATCCTCGAAAGCGGGATTTTAGCACTCGCTATCTGGCCCTGCAACTGATCTTGTGCTCCGCCCTGCCAGGCATCCATAAAGGGGGAAAGATAGTTTTCGAGGGACGGGTAAGAGGTGAGAATCGTGAAAATATCAGCATACGGCTTGTTAAGGAATTCTATCGCGTGAGGGAAGGTACAATACTTGCCGTCCTTGTAAATTCGCAGATACCAGATGATTGCCGCGAGCAGGATAATCGGTGATTCCACGAAAAAATCACCCTGCTTCTGTATCCAGGTCTTGTTCAAATTGAGCATTATCGTGTAGGCACTTTCATAAGCATCGGAAATATCCGCCATGAACTTGGGATTGATAGGATTACAGCGGTGGCTGCGCCTCGGATCGTCAAAATTAATGACATAGAACTCCGGTCTTACCTTGTAATGCTCCTTGTGCTTAAGCAAATGGTTGTATGCAATTTCGGACAAATCCGGAAATTTGTAATCATAAATATACATGGCAAAGGATTTCTCAATCTGCTGTTTTATGTAATTGTTTACCACTGCATAGCTTTTCCCCGAACCGGGCGTTCCCAGTACGATGGACGCACGAAAAACGTTTACAACGTTGATCCATCCGTCCCATTCCTTGCCCTGATAGACAAACTTCGTGGGCAAGTTGACGGAATACTCGTTCTCCATAAGCCTTGTTTCCTGTATGAAACTCTCGTTGGCAGTATTGAAGACATCTTCCATAAGGTTATGTTTCAGCATACGACTGATCCACATACCCGACATCAAGAGAAGGATATATCCTGCGGTAAGTGTTACCGTATATATGACAGCGTTGGCCGTCGGGCTGAATGGCAGGTCAAGCATCCACCAGTTCATGAAAAACAGCACCAATCCCGAAAGGAAAGCGGCGTATATCCTGCCCCATGTCATCTCCTGATTTTTCACTCCTTGGGTACCCAGGCATGAGAGGGCAAGGAATATGACGGCAAATACTTTCGTTATAAGCAGGTTGCTGAACAGTCCTGCCGTCCGTTGGAAATTGAGCAGTATCCTGTCGACCACACCTATATTTATACCCATATCCACAAATGACCGGTAGCAGAACCAGTACACGTGAATGACAATAAACACAATGGAGATAGCTCGCATGAATTCCATGACTTTGGCCAGTCCTCTCAAATCATCTTCCTGTTGCATAATGAACTAATTTTAATATTAGAAAAATCGGTAATTAGGAAATTCCGCGTGAGCGGCGTTTCTTCTTCTTTTTACGTTGCAGTCTTCGGGCAAGAGCCTCTTCCTGTGGGTCGGGACCGTTCTGTTCCATGGCGAATATACCGAAAGCCTGTTCGATGGCGCTTTCCATATCGGAGGAGAATCCGCTTTGCAGACCGATGTCCGGCATGTGAGCATCCACATTGGGGATGTTGTCAGGATTATTGAAGAGCCGTTCAAAGGCATTCGCCGAGAACTCCTTGCCAAGTCGGGAGCCGTTATAGACCTCGCGGTTCTTGTGGTCGATGAAGGTCGCTCCATAGATGCGTCCTTCATCGTTTTCACGGAACAGCGCGTCTATGCCTTTGTCGGCAAGCAGACGGACAAATTCCTCTCTGTTGCCACGGCAGCCGTGCATGGCAAGGGTAATCTCGTTCCGTATCTTCGGTTGCCATTTTTTTGCTTTATACTCGCGGGCGTTGTAACCGATACGTTTTTCCAACCCTTCGTAACCGTAGCGTTTACCGATAAGGGAAGACTTGATGGGTGTGCATACCGGTTTTCCCGTATCATCTGTCATGATATAGACGATACCGTTATAGGGTACTTCACCAAATTCGCCTTTCACTTGCTTCGCCTCGATATTGAAACAGGAAAGCAACGCGCTGTATTCTCCGAAAGACTGGTAACGGTAGGTACCGAATACGCTCTTGACGATATTGGATACCTGTTTCTTCACGTCACCGCTTTGGTAGTCCGCTTTTTTGAGATACGGTTCCAGCAGTTCCTTCCGCTTGTCTTCCACCTGTTTCAGGCCGAACTTCCGTTCCAGTTCCCGGCAGGCTTTCATCGAGCGGTTCCACTCGTAGGCATCGTCAATCTTTTCCCCTTTCTCGTTCACGCAAGTGGATACGATATGGATGTGCCTGCGGCTGATGTCCTCGTGTACATATACGATGTAGGGCTGGTCGCCATATCCCATCTTCTGCATATACTCTTTGGCGAGGTCGGCAAATTGGCTGTCTGTCAGCCGGTCATCCAATGAGGGGTTTAACGAGATGTGCAGTACGGGCTTCTCCGTGTTCTTGTTGGCAAGCAGGTAATTCTCGAACGCCCATATCGTCTGCCGCATGACCTGTTCAGGATTGCCCGTGACATCGGTAATCATGCGGTTCTCGTAAATGATACGTGCCGTGGCATCATCCACTTTCTGCTGGTTATAGACGATTGCCCCGTAAAGGGAAACGCCTCTGTTGATTTTCGCCACCATATCATCCTTCCTCCCTTTTCCTTTTGATAAGGTAGGCTTCTTCAAACTCGTGGGTAAGCATAATAATCCGCTTGCTCAGCACTACCAGGTCTATGGTCGCCTTTTCTAGATTTCGGAGCAGGGCATATGCCCGTTTTTCCCCGAAATTGGTCTTGACCGCCTTGACCGTCTGGTTGTAATTGTTGCCGATACCCTGGAACTGGTGGTAGAAATTGGTCAGGCGGATGTAGTAGTCCATCGTTGCCTTGTCGATTTTAACCACCTTGATTTCGTGTCCGAAAAGCATCGCCTTGATAAATTTTGAATGTTCTTTCAATCCGGATTTCTGGAACTGGATGTTGAAACGCCCGTTTTCTTCCGAGTTCAACCGTACTACATAACGGTGCACGGCAGGGTCGGATTTTGGCTTCCGCCCCACACCTTTTGTCGATTTTTTCTTTCTGTTTTCTTCCATACGCATTGATGTTTCCTGTTTCTGATTTTCCGTCCCGGATTCACGACTTTGGAGTGAATCCCTCCCGAGCCGTCAGGCGAGCGGCAAGTTGTTTTGAGTGCCCGAATTTATTTCGGGTGCCTCAAAACACAACTTGCTATTACCGCTTGGTAATGAATTTTCCTTCGTCAAATTAAATTTTGACCTTCAGCCTCATTCTTCGGCTTCGGGAAACCTCCGCAGCGGTATCCGTTCCGTTGTCGGTGCAAAGTTATGGCGGTTTATCCTGTTGTAAAATAGCGGGTTATATGTAACGTGATGACATATGGTGACACAGGTCGTCACCTCCCTTGAAACATAGTGATGATATGAAAAAATACCTTTTTATTTGCAACATAAACGGTAAAACAAACCAATAGTCAAGTAACTGTCCGTTGTATTGCTGGTTAGCGAAAACACTTGTTGCAACAGGTGGGCAGTGATTGTTTACTTGCTTTGTTAGGGCAGATAACTATCGGTTGGTCGGTTTGCCGGTTGGTGAGCACAAAGTAACCATATCACTAACAAACCTTGTCACAAAGTAAACAACAGACAAGTAAAACAATAGTGTAATAAACCATTAAAAAAGTTCAGTTATGAAGAAGAATCCGTTATTCGTTGCGGTCAGCAACCAGAAAGGTGGGGTCGGCAAAAGTACCATGCTGGTAACGCTTGCCAGTCTCCTGAATTATTCGATGGATAAGAGTGTGGCCATCGTTGATTGTGACTCCACCCAGCGCAGCCTGTTCAATCTGAGGGAACGGGACATGGAGATGGTGGAGAAGAACAAGAAGTACATGGTGCTGTTGGAAGAGCAGAGGCTTAGGGGGTGCAGGATTTATCCTATCAGGCAGGCAAAGCCGGAGAATGCACGCCAGGTGGCCGGAGAGTTGGCGGCAAAAGCAGATTTTGATATCGTTTTCATAGATTTGCCAGGGTCTATGGACATATCCGGTGTGTTGCAGACCATTTTCAATGTGGATTATGTATTGACCCCCATTGCCGCTGACAATTTCGTTATGGACAGCAGTTTTGTCTTTGCCAAAAGCGTCATGAAGTTTTTGGAAAACCGGAAGAATATTCCTTTGAAAGACGTGTTCCTGTTCTGGACCAAGGTAAAGAAAAGAAGCAATACTGAAGTGCTTGACAACTATATGGCACTGATGAAGAAACAGGGGCTGAAAATTCTGGATTCAGCCATTCCGGACCTCTGCCGTTATGACAAGGAACTCTCATCCCGGACCCGCACCTATTTCCGCTGTTCACTCCTTCCACCGCCGGCAGGACAACTTAAAGGCAGCGGATTGCAGGAACTGGCAAATGAACTGATTGTAAAATTTAACCTGTAATTGAGGTATGGCAAAGAATATAGTAAAAGTAAATGAAGAGGAAATCAGGGGGTATATGGTCGGTAACATTCCTGATGCCATTGAGAAAGAGGATGTCATCGTGGTAGAAGTTCCAGCAGAGGAAACCGATAAAAGGCCGGATAAGGAAAAGGAAACAGCCTCGGAAAATCCCGAACCTCACCCAAAGCGTAAAAGTGAAAGCGGTTTCCGTCAGAAGTATCTGGTGAATACCCCCATGCCCGGACGTATCCAGGTGTACCTGAACCGCAAGCTGTACGACGAGATAAAGAATTATCTCAATGTGATAGCTCCCGAAGTAAGTATCGCGAGCTATATCAGTAACATCATAGCCGAGCATATAGAACTCAACATCGAGGAAATCACCCGAATGTATAAAGACCGTTTTTCACCCCCTAAAATTCAATAGTCATGGAAACAACATTAATTTATTTTTCAGTAAAAGCCATGTCGGCAACCTATATATTATATAAGGTATGGATGTTTATATTCAGTCCGAAAGTTTATAAATTCTGGGACAATCAGCTTCGTTATATGCGTATGGCACGTATCCGGTTATGGAAATCACGTAAAAAACGAATGGTGGAAAAAGCAAGGAAAGCCCGGTATAGGGCAAGACTGGACAAGGCTGAAGCATGGATCGCACAAGCGGAGAACGATATCCTAAAAGTCGGGCATGAAAAGAAAACCGAAACGCAGCCGAATCCCCTGGACGAGTACAATGAAGTAATCGGCAAGACGAAGATAGTCTATCTTGAAGACCCGGAAGTGGCGAGAAAAACTCCCACACGTTCTGAACCTATGAAAAAGGAACCCATAGAGGAGGATAAGGATATAAATACGGATGACGTGATTGATGACTTTACTCCCAAAAAAGGACTGACTGAATCAGAAAAACGGGAACTCATGTCAAATGACGGGTGCGTTCCTGACCCGGATTTTTCAAGGGCATTGACTTTTGAAGAACTGAACAATGTCGCTGATGTGCTTATTTCGGGAACGGATGACAGAAAGAAAATCCGAAATGCTGCCGAAACCCTGTACCAACTTCAGGATACAGACCTGTTCAGTTTTTTTTCAACCGAACTGAGTACTCAAAGCCAATTGGAAAAACTGCTCAAAGAAAATATGCCAAATGGAAAAGAGACATCAAAACAGTCTTTGGAACAGATTGGAATTGATTGGAATAAATACATGTAAATATGGAATCGAATATGAAGGACAAAAAACAACAAGCAGTACCGCAGTCAGAAGCAGAATCTTTTGGCATAAAAAGAAATCCTGCAGTTCGTGCCCCACGCATCTGTCTATCTGAAGAAGAAGTCATCAGAATTATGCGGAATGAAGACGCTATCAAAAAGAAGATAGGAAATCTTATTGATAGTATGCTTTGTGATGACTCGCAAATTTCAGAAATGGATAATACAAAAAATAAGACAGAGGCATTCGATATAGATGAATTCGTTTAATTGTTTCTTTTTGCTGTCATAGTTTCAGAAGGCATGTCGATGTGATATCGGCCTGCCTTTGATTTTTAAGTATTATTCAACTCTTTTGGCATTATCTAATCTCCTATGACAGTAAGAAATCAAAGACAAAATTTCTAAAGCATCTTGTTCACTCACTGGCCACTCAATTTTTGGTTGATGAGCTTCTGGATTCCTAAACATATTGCACAAACCTTCTAAGATTGCCTCGAAACCTTTCTGTTCATCTTTTTCCTGTTTGGATTTATACGAATTGATTACCAATATAGGATGATTAAACACATATTCCACTAACCGTATTCCATCAGTATTAATTAATGACAGTTGCCGTATTCTTGCAAATAACCCTTTGCAAGCTTCAAATACAGCATGAAAGTAGTTCTTATCAACTAGTTCTGTTGTGCAATATTTGAATATTTCTTGATGTGCATTCCTCATCTGAAGATTTACTAAAAGGTCATTTGCACGTTGTTGGGCTTCACTAATAGTTTTTGCAGTAGTAACGACCCTAAAACGGCCGTTTGATTGTAATTCATAACCTACATAAGATAGGCATTCATTAATCGCCTTTCTTTTTGTCTCAAAAATTTGATTATCTGTAAAACGCGCAGGGTTCAATACAATTTGGATGAATCTCAATATTTTGTTTGAACATTTATCAAAGTTCTGAACGGATGCAAGTGCACTGTAAAGCCTTTTCCATTTCGTTATTTCAGGAGTCACATCTTTAATATTACACTGCTGAAGGAAATAAGATATTTCAGATCCAGTAAGTCCATTCGATGTATCTCCTAGTATTTTTGAAATACGTTCCAATATACCTTGGTTTAAGCAATATCTTAGTTCCATAACTGTCAATATATATAAGTGTTATCAATAAATGTTGAACAAACTAATTTCATCAATGTCTATTACTGGAGTGTAACTATCCCTTACCCATTCAGTGCAAATTTTATATTGAGGAAACGCACCCTTATAAGGTTCATCTACCCAATCATTATTCCATAAATTAACGCCAGTCTCACCATTTACGATTTTACATATATTTTCAGTATATGTAACAGGGTGAGGCAAATTAAATGCTATACGTTGAATCCATATTTGAATTTCGCCAATATTCGGAAACCTCTGAAACTTCGCATAAACATTATTAACAATTCGCTCTCTTTCATCTGTCGAAGGAATTTTACTAAGGAGTTTACTGATGATAGAAAGAATTACCTTGTACGTTTTCGGACTATATAGTGCTATTTCTGTGAAAATTGATATCATCACAAGGTAATCGCCACAAATCGCAATTTTTTTGTTCAATCTTTGGGCAAAAGTTGTTAAAAGTTTTATTAGTGTACCGCTGTTTGGATGTTTTTTGGAAAATTGGTATATAAAAAGAGCCTCCTGCTGAAGATTGGACATTGTAGAGTATATCCTTTTCTGCGTTTTCCTATAAATTGGACCTTCTGAAATATATGCTTTCTTATCAGGTTTTATAGAATCACTGATGACATCTTCTGTCAGATATGTCTTTTTCCCATTCAATTGAAAATTGAGTTCTGCAAGAACTTCTTGAAGAAAGAATGCTATTCGTTCTGTATCCTCTTTTGAATTGCAAAAAATACGATAGTCATCTCGGTATCTTACTATATGATAGTTAGATATTCCATTTGTATTTAGTCTTTCGCTAAGTAGCTTATCTGCATACGCAAGTACTATTTCTGCAATAAAGTCAGATAACGTACTTCCCTGAGGTATACCATTTGTTTGACCATATTGCATACCTTGCATATAGTTGTCAATAATATTTCCCAATAGTCCTGACTTATTGCGTTTTTCTTTAGCTTGTTCTTTTCCCATCAATGCCCACGCAATGGTATGAGTATATATAGCACAGTAACAATTCGTAATATCGGTAACAAACATATATCTATAAGACAAAGCTAACTCAAGGCTTCTTTGTTCAACATTTTCCCACCAAGAACTTACTGATGCTGACATATGTGATTTGTCTGTGTCTCCTTTAACTTTAGGAATACTCGCAACTTCTATGTTTGGTACTTTCAGCTCAGCAAAGCGATCTTTTATCTCCTTCCAACTACTCTTATTTGTCATAGCCTTGACAAGCAGATAATAAAGGTATGGATTAATTAACTGAATAGGCCTATATGAATACTGTGCATCCTTCTTGACTAACATCTTATGATTTACGTTTTCATAATCAGAAGGCATTCTCTTAGGATCTTTTAGAATGTCTCTCAATTCTTTATTTCCGACAGAATTTTGGACATATTCTATCACGGGCTTAAAATCTATGTATTTGGGAAACTGCATATTACAATAGTTTTGCGATTCCAAGAAATACTGTCTTGCTTTTATATGCGAAAGTTCAAGAATGGTCTTCATCGACAATATTTTACTATATTTTTCTGATTGACTTTTATTATTGACGACACTTATGTGTTTATATATCTAAACTATCTTCTTTGAGTAAGAAATCAAATAACCCGACTGTGAGAATCCCTTCCTCATTTCGGCGAGGCATAATGTGATCTTTGACAACAATGATTTTCTTGAATGAATCATTGATATTCGTCAACGAACGGGATTCCTGTATTTCTTTCTCTCTATCCGGTATAGACAATGCCGACTGTATATAGTACTTCTTGCTGCCAAGAGTCGCTATAAAATCCACTTCAAGGTGGATGCGAGTCCACTTCCCGTCCTTATCCGGCTTCTTTATCTCCACCATTCCAACATCGACACTATAACCACGGACAATCAATTCATTGTAAATGATGTTTTCCATGATATGCGTTTCCTCTTGTTGGCGCATATCAAGAATGGCATTTCTTAAGCCAATGTCCGTAAAATAATACTTGGAAAGCGTATTGATGTACTTCTTTCCTTTAACGTCGTAACGTACAGCCCTATTCAAGAGGAACGATTCTGACAAGTAGTTCAGATATTTGGAAATAGTTTGACTGCCAATTTTCACATTTTTCAAACTTTTGAAAGTATTCGACAATTTTGTAGGGTTGCATGGAGCACCTATAGATGATGCCATAATGAGAAGTAATTCACGCATTTCATTCTCATTCTTGATTTTGTGCCTCTCGATAATATCTGCCAAATAAACAGTCTCAAATAGATTTTTCAGATAGTTTATCTTCTTTTGTTCGGTTTCAAATGACTGGACAAGAGGTAAACCACCGTAGGTGAAGTATTCGCGCCACGCATCTTGTTTGTCTCCACCTTTAGCCAAATAAAATTCAGAAAAAGACAGAGGATTTACATGAATCGTCTCTCCCCGGCCTCTAAACTCCGTTGGAATATCGGATGACAGGAAATGGGAATTGCTTCCTGTTACATACGTATCGGCATTTTCGATATGGCGGAAACTGTTCAATACATCGACAAATTCATCCATCAGCTGTACCTCATCAATAATGATATAGTAAAGTTCCTTGTCCTTGATTCTGTCGTGAACATAGTGAAGCATCATATCCGGATTCCTTAAATCCTTGTTCATCCGATCTTCAAGGTCAATCCGGATAATGTGATCATCTGCAATTCCATTTTCCAACAAATAGTGGTAGAATAAAACATTCAGCAGGTATGACTTGCCGCATCTGCGGATTCCTGTCACTACCTTGATAAAACCATCTTGACGGCTTTCTATCAGTTGCTGAAGATATCTGTCTCTTTTTATTTCCATCATCACATTAAATTTCTGCCAATATTGGCATTTTTTTACAATACAAAGGTAATGACTATAATCCGTCCATGCAAGGATTATATTATTTTTTTGCCAATATTGGCACTTATATATTATGGACTATAAGATAATGCTGACAAACAAGTATTTAAGAGAAATCAATGCAAAAATTCTATCTTTGCAAAAAAAATGAACGATGGCAATGACAAAAGCGATATTGGAAAAATGGATGGTGGCGCAGAAGCGTCACCGCCTTTCGGACAAGCAGGTACAGATGGCCCGTGTTATGTAAACTAAAATATTATGTAAAGTCAGAACGACACATCTTCGACAAACAAGCCTGTAGTTACATATATATTTGAAATACTTTCCATTATATTTTGTTTTTATCATTAGTTAGCTGGAAAATCCAGTGTAAGCTGCCCCCTAAAACCAAGCGATTCTGCCCCCTTAAAACATTCAACAATGCCCCCTTAAAAAGTCTTGACCGATGGGGTTATTATTATTTTAGTTTATTTCCCTCTGTATGCAGCCATTTTACGGACACTTTCTCCTGTCAGCTCAATCCGGTGCGCCGTATGTATAATACGATCCATAATGGCATCTGCTACTGTAGGGTCTCCGATTGCATCATACCAATTGTCCGTTGGCAGTTGCGAGGTGATGATGATGGACTTGCG
>NZ_OBMS01000004.1:250936-300103 GCF_900217715.1 Bacteroides sp. AR29 | reverse complement strand
CGACCCTCAAAAAAGGGCTTCGATATTGTCATTGGCAATCCACCGTACGGAGCGAAATACGACAACCAAACAAAGAGGTATTATAAGAATACCTATGTGACGGCAAATAGCATCCGAGGATTACAGAAGGGATCTCTTGATACATATACACTATTCATAGAATTGGGATACAATCTGCTTAGGAAGAATGGGAGTTTTGCCTATATCGTTCCAATATCCTTGACATCAAGTGATTCCCTAACAGGCGTACACCGTCTTTTGATGGGAAACTGTGATACCATATACATATCATCGTATGCAGTACGTCCTAAGCCTGTTTTTGAGAACGCTGTAGTAAACACTTCGATACTTCTTTTTAAGAAGACTGAAACGCCATGTCAGTATCTTTTCTCAACCAAGATGCACAGAAGAGGGAATGAGTTTGAATTACAAAGGCTCATTGATAATTTGCAATTTGTTGATGTGAAAGGGCAAACACTTTATGGTCGTATTCCAAAGATAGGTTCTGAAATAGAGAAAACCATCTTAAACAAACTCTTCAACTATACAAAGTTAGGATCTCTTATCAAGACTTCAGGGAGTCCAATCATATATAGGTTTGCAGGAGGGCGATATTTCAAAGTCGTAACAAATTATAGTACCGGTTCATCAGCAGAGAGAACTATCTATTTCGCTAATTCCAAAATCGCAGATGCTGTTGGCTGCATACTCAGTAGCAGTTTGTCATTTTGGTTCTATCAGATCTTTTCTGATAATTTAAATTGGAAGACATACGAGATAGAGAATTTCACAGTTCCACAGCTCTCAGCTGAGGATATTGACTATCTTGACAAGTTGTATTCTCGTTATCTTTCTGACATAGAGGCAAAAGCTAATATCAGAATAACTTCTGGAGAGTCCACCTATAATGTTGATTCATTCAAGGAATACAAAATTGTACGCTCCAAAGCCATCATTGATGAGATAGATGACTACATCTGTCCGCTATACGGATTGACGCAGGAGGAAACCGATTTTATCAAAAATTACGAATTAGAATTTAGGTTGGCTGGAGAATGAATGATAATTGGAGGATAATCCCTCCAATTATCATAATCTTTCCTTTCAGAATTAATGCTTATTCAGCATTTCGATATTGATAGTCATAATTGATTAAAAATTTTATTTCAATCTCAGATAAACCATATTTTTCTCCAATAAATTTATCAATTGCATCAATATGCATTTTAGATTGTCTTGCAAAAAAACATTTCAGTCCCGTTTTAGTTGTCTGGCTCTTTGAATATAAATCATTAAGATAAGTATCATATAAAGTATTTATTTTATCAAGTTCTTCATCTGAAAATGATTCGAATGGGATAGGAAACATTTCTAATTCGGATGATCGTAGGTTATGCCAATCTGAGTGTATCAGCCAAAACCAATAGAAAAGGTTACTTGACAAGGCTGCTCCTACAAGACTTTGATATTTTTCTCTGACTTTCAATTCCCCTTCTGCAGAAGAATGAGTAGGAATCTTAGTTATTATTTTATAGTACCTACCACCTGCCTTCCGGTAATAAATAGGTAAACCTTCTCGTTTATACACATCTTTTATTGTTGTGACACAACGCTCTAATTTGCATAATATTCCTAATTCTATTTCATTGCCTATCTTTGGAATTCTCCCATTGCGAATATGATGAAGGGCATTTACAAACTTTAGGTCATCTAAGAGTAACCACAGAGATTCATCAGAATAGCGTTTGTTGATATGCGTAGTCATAATTCTTGTGGCCTTGTTGCTGGATTTTTTAAAACTAATAATGGATACTTGTTGTTCTGCACTTTCAAATATACGGCGTGGTCTGTCTCCATATGAACTGACATAGATTTCGTCACAGTGATTTATTAGTAGTCTATGAAGTCCTGACATTGCATCGGAAGCAGTAACACTTAGTGGAACAATAAAGATTGCATTTCCTTTAGTGTGTAATATTTGGTAACCTAAATCAATGAAAAGCGAAAAAGTATCTAAAGATCCTTTTTGTATATTAGGTATAGTTTGAGCAGATGTAAATATATGTTTGAAGCATGCTTTGTCTATAGATGAAATTTTAGCACCGTACGGTGGATTGCCAATGACAATATCGAAGCCCTCTTTTGAGGGTCGTGAGAAAACATCATGGAACCAGGTATGCCAGAGGAAGAACTGACTGTTTGCAGACAAGTCCATATCTTCAAAATCAATATGAATACCTTGCTCAACGAGTTCCTGCTTTACAATATCTGCAATGTCCTTTCTCAGCTGCATTTTCTTGTCATGTTCAGGGCAAGCGTAATATTCAGTAAGTTTGTCGCGTAGATTTTTGCGATAAACATCTAACATGCTATCAAAGAAAGTTAGACTTTCACCAGCTCCTATTTTCTTTTCTGTCATCGTTGAAAGGTCAACACCCTTATATTGCTCCAGAAGGGAATTCCCCTGCATAATCTTGAAATCAAGGTTAGGCAGAGCCTCTGGTGACTTTTCGTCAACAATCAGTGAGAGCCAGAAACGAAGTCGGGCTATATCCACTGCTCCACGTTCAATGTCAACACCATAAATGTTGTTTTGGATAATGTGACGTTTAATGTTAGCTGCATTCTCTACAATGTTTGGCTCAATAGCAGAACGGCAGAAGAACAGTTCGCGCAGCAATCCCATTGGAAAAGCACCAGAGCCAATTGCAGGGTCGCATATCTTCACATCGTACAGTTTCTGATCAATGTATTCCTTTAATTCGCCCAGCTGGGATGCATCGTGAGTTGTCACAAACTGACGTATACACTCCTTGTCTTCTTCCCTCATGTCTGTTTGCAGATATGCTATCAAGCTTTCTCGGCACATGTACTGCACAATCTCTTTCGGCGTATAGAATGCACCCTTATCCTTGTTGTCCTCCAGCAGGTTTTCAAAGATGCGTCCAAGCATTTCTGGGTCAACGCCCACTTCTGCATCGTTTGGGTCATTTTCATCGATGGTAAAGTTGTACTGCGAGAGCATTGTCAGCAGGCCATTAAAATAGCTGGCAGGAAAATGACTGGGCTTCTTGTCAAGAATGTCACGTTCAAACAGACCGCCGTTCAAATATGGAATACGACAGTTGCGGAAGCCTTCTACTTTTGTGTCGTAAAGGTCGCCCTGATCTGAACGGTTACGGTCTAAACCTTCTGTAAACAAGTCTTCTAATATGTCATCAAGAAAGTTTTCCTTTTGACGTTCATTTGCATTCTTGAAAATATTCAGCATGAAATCACGATCGCCTTCGCCCCATTCCTTGCTTGCAGGAACGCCAAGCCAGCCTTTCTTTTGGAGGAAGTGCAGGAACACAATGCGTCCAAGAAGTTTCTTCACATAGTCACGAATGGGTTTTTCCTCACGGTCACGAATTTTGTCAGCAGCCATACCCGTATGGTCAAAGCCTGTATCAATGAAGTGTTGACGCATTCCGTTTGTAGGGTCAACCATGTAATTGACAAAAGCTTCGTATTGAGCCTTGTACTTCCCAAAGAACTCTTTAGAAAGAGCTTCAACGTTGAATGCATTTTCGATGTCTTTAATTTCAAGAGAATTCCTTTTGTCGTATAGAGCTATGAAGTTGTCAGTTGCCGTGCGGCATGACTGACCAGGCCCCAGCAGGAACGTATAGCGTTTGCTGTCGGTGGATTCTTCTTTGTTGCCACTCTTTCGGCAATAGGTGAAACGCCAATCCCAACGAGTATCATCCTCGTAATGGAACAGCATGAAGGCACAAGAGAATTGATCCATGACAGCACGGATGAGCCGCTGGATGTTCACACGGTTATGCTCCATCATAACCCGGTCGCTGACTGTCACATCGAAAATCTGTAAAGGTTCAACGCCAACATACATCATTCCAACTTGCTTGATGCTGCGTATTCCCGTCGCTTCTGCCAGTTGTCTTCGTTCGGGCTGACTCTCCAAAAGCTCTGTTTCAAAACCATCCTCAAAGTCATCTTCACCGAAAATGGGAAAAATAACATTGTTGAGGAACGAACTCCAGCCTTGATATCGGCTGCTTAAATATTCTTTTAATGACTCCTTATTCATGGGGGTATTTGTTTACTTGATGGTTCCTAATACAATAGATGCTTCGCCTTGTTTACTTTCCACATGGGCTACGAGTTTGCCGATTTCTCGCTCCAGAATCTCGTCTATATCTTGTTGCTCTATGGCAAAGAGACGTAACCCCCGCTCTTCTAATTCTTGACCAATAGCCAATACTTTTTTGATAATATCAAAACTTCCTCGGTCAATAAACTTACGAGCATTTTTCAGCAAAATCTTGGATTGTAGTGATAAACTAGGTGTGTTGTTAATTTTCACCAACATTTCTTTTGCAGCCGTAGCCTTGTCACCAGCCCTTGACTTGTTGATGCGGACAAAGTATTGGTTATAAGTCTTTATGGCTTCTGCCGAAAGCTGTCGCCAGTTATCTGGTAATGGAACACGTTTGGCATTTTCTTTCACACGCATATCTTCAAGCAGTTCAAGCAAAGAAATTATTTTGGCGTTATACAGACCCTCGGCTTCTGTACGTATTCTAATTGCAAGCCTTGCAGAGTGTGGTGCTTTTACTATGAAATATGCCGTTCCACTTGCAGCCTGTGCTATCTGCCAGTCTTTATCAGCTTGTTCTATTTGCAGATAACGTTCAGGGTGAGTATCCTTGTATTGTTTCAGTTCATATACATACTTCTGCAAAGGTGATTCTTCACCGTCAACAGCTTTGGCAATATCGTAATGTACCACACTTTCCTCTTCCGAGAAAATCTTACTGTCTTCACCAAACAGGACATGGAAGGATTGTAACTTGGTATGTGCCTTGCGAACCAACTGAATCTGCGCATCGCCTTCTGCACTTGGCATGAAGTTATAGACATAGACAAAAGGCTCTTTACTGCCGATACGGTTTACACGACCTATGCGCTGCATCAGGCGAGTGGAGTTCCAAGGAGTATCATAGTTCAGAATAACATTGGCACGGTGGAGGTTCACACCTTCAGCCAAGACCTCTGTTGTAATGATAACATTGTAGTCATCCTTCCAGACACCTTCGTAATTGGCATCGAAATTTTCCTCAATCGTATGTTCCATCTCATCACGATTGGCAGCAGTAATGACAAGTGCCTTATAGCCCTTTGCCTTTACCGCTCTCGCAAGCGATTGTACCGTGTTTATAGCTTCCGAGAAGATAACCAATTTTCCAGAGGTATTCTTTTGTGGATTAAACAATTCTGGCTTGATGTTCTCTTTGAAAGCATCAAATTTCGGGTCTTGTGGGTTTTTCGCCCATCGATCATAGAGATTAGAAATGAGTCGGAAGTCTTCTTTCAGTTGGATATAGTATTCCTCCTTGAAGTCTTTGCGGTTATATTCTGCATTCTGTCCCTTCTCGTTACGCCCTTGTTCCGTCAATTTTGTTATCTTGGCTCTGATGTCTTCTACACAATCATTAAACGAAACACGTTTACCACGTTTCAATGTTTTGGCTTCATAGTCAAGTTCTTTGTTCACGTCAATTTGCGGACAAACGAAAATTGTGTCGTTCTCCCACATCTTAATCATGTTCTCTGTGTAACGTCGCAGGTTCAACAGGGATTGGGTGAAAGCAGTGAACGAACTTTCAAGACGCTTCACAAGAAGAATCTGCATGATGGTTGCAAGCTGCTTGGCAACGTCGTTGACACCACGATTGCCTCGACCTGTATGTTTTCTTTCGTTGGCAGGGTCAGTAAAATATTCAATGGCACGATAGCGGAAATATTTTAGCCACTCGTCAGTCTGCAACTTTTCTGCCTCCGTTGGAGCAATGATTGTCATAGTATCAGAGAACAGTTGAGCCAACTCGTCATCCATGATGTATTCAAGATTGTTAGGTCCAACAATTTTTGGAAATATCAAGCCTTGTGATTCCATATCATCCTTGTAATATTTCTCAACGTCAGTCCTTGTTCGGCGTTCTAGAATATCACTTAACACGCAATCACGCAGTCTCTTTGACACGGCATCCAAGCGTTGGCGGCGCTCATCTGCTGGTATGTCGTTGCTTCTATCTATCAGCAATTCATATTCTCGGTTGACATCTGCAAAGAACCTTTCGATATTACCACTTTCAGCCTTCTTCAATGTACTGTCATTGTGGTTTCTCTCAAAAAGGTAAATCTGATTCTTCAAGTCGTTTGGTCGGTTGTTCTGCGGTGTGGCAGAAAGAAGACCCACGTATGGATATACCCCTGTATTAGAACAAATCTTCTGTATCAGTTCATCAAGAGACTGGTACATCAATGTGGCACTGTTGCGGAACTTATGGCTTTCGTCAATGACAATAAAGCCATAATTCTTTTCTTGGAGTGTTCCACCAAAATCGCCAGAATCGCGGCTGTCGTCATCGTCATCTTCGCAGCTCTCATCTTCGGCAACATTTCCGATGCGTCCAGTTGTAATGAAGTCAATGTATGGCGCAATCTTCTCGTCAGAATTTTTGTCGAACATGGCTATAGTCTTCTTCCAACCCGATTGAATGGCAGGAGGAGTAATGACCAATACTTTACGTTCTCGTCCATCGTCTTCTGGTACGGACAAGAAACGCTTGATGATGAGCGTACCAATAATCGTCTTGCCAAGTCCCACCACATCTGCCAACATAAAGCCACCATGTTCGTGCATAATGCCGATACACCTCTTAACAGCTTCTATTTGATATTCCAGTTTGTGGATGTTCGCTGGCAGATAAGTTTCTATCTGTTGTCCGAGTGATTTGTCTACAATGTCACCAAACTTAATTTGTAGCAATTTGATATATAGTTCGTATGGAGTGAATGATTGTTGTTCACTTTTGCGTTCTTTTTCCACGTCATCTGTTATAGGTGCAGATTTAAGGATTTGTTCTAAGAATTGTTTGTTCCAAGGTTCAGATATTTCCCATTTTTCATTAAACCATATCAAATGAGATTTATTACCAGGTATTTCATCAAGCGATAACACTTGATTTGGAGCTGTTTCAATATAGTTTAATTCAGCGTTACCTTGTAATCCTTTTTGTGTAAAATTTGTACTACCCACGATACCAATACCAATGCCGTTTGACTTTCCGTCAAAGATGTAACACTTAGAATGTAAAAATTGAGTTTCGTCATTTTCATTTTTTCGAAATACACGAATCTGAATCTTTGAATCATTGTTTTCCGTACAATAATCAAGAAGCAGACGTATAGCATCTTTATATTCCTCAGTAACATTAAGTTCGTGGATATCAGTTTTTATGAAGTCCAGCGGATAATTTGCATCTTTATATTTAGGTGACTTTAATTGATTTACGTATATATAAGGGTCTTTTCCTATAAGTAAACGAAGCGTTGTTCCTTCTTTTTCAATGAAAGACCTCAAATTTTCTTGTAGTATAGCTAAACCGGGAATATCCCAATAGCCTGTGGCAATACTAACTGTTTTAATACCATCAATGGCTAAGCATTTTCTCAATGTTGTTGTCATTGAAAGTGCTTCTATGGAATTATCTATAAGTGTATTATTCATTTTAATTCTATTCTATGGTTTGAAAATATGCGCTAATTACATTCTTTCTCTCTCCTCTCTTTTACTTTTTCCAATCCCGGCATCTTTTTAGCCAATGCACTTTCTCCTGCTGGAAAATAGAGAGGAAAAACTTTATATAAGAAACCCACAACTTCACTACGACTTTTATCCATATTGTAAAAAGCAGAGCAGACAAAGTACATTAGTTCTTGCTGACTACATGTTTCTTTAGGTTGTATGCTTATTGAGGGAGCAACTATCAAGTCATGTTCAGCAAATGATAGAGCACTGGCAAGAATAGCTTCCTGTTCTTCTTCGGTAAACATCTTTATTTTCCCAGCTAACCATTCAAGCTCTCTTTGCCGGAGTGCTTGTTGTTTTTCGTTTTGATGCTCCAATAGGATTGCTACATTTTCTTGTTGCTTTTCTGTCAAGGCGTTTTCTAATGCTTGGTTCTTTCGTTTAAGAACGTTGAATTTTAGCAAAGCAGCAATGTACATACAGAAATATCCTACTGCAATATCGAATATTAGGACAAGCAGATAATTGTTACTTGAGTTTTGTATGCCACCAGCCATATATTCACTAATAGGGATAACAGCTAATAGCATGATAATGGCTATTGCATAAAGCACTCGGTATCGCGTTTTATGGTTTACCTGTGGCAAAGAGGCAAACAAAAAGGCGATAATCAAAACGGCTATGATTGCAAAGAGTGGTATGAAAGAGGTCTCCATAGGTTTGTTGTTCTGTTTATGGTTTAACAATAATGCGCCAATAACCAGCCTTGTCTGAACCTTCGTGAACCAAAATTCCCATACCCCTAAGGCTCTTGATATTTTTCTCTATAGCGCGTTTAGTTACACCAATCTTGTTGGCCATATTATCAGCTGTGATTGAAGGATCTGAAATAACGAGGTCGATTATCTTTTGTGCAGTTTTACTGACTTTCTTCTGTGTTTCCGATGTATCTCCGAACTTATCCGCATTTACACCGAACTTTTCGACCGAACTTTCTTCATTTACACCGAACTCTTTTGTGTTTACACCGAACTTTTCGACCGAACTTTCTTCGTTTACAGGGTACTTTTCGAGGGTACTATTTACCCTGTTGGCTACTTCCTCTACAGGTATTCTTCCGCTTTCGTTCCAGTTCAAATTATAGAACGTGGTGTAGAAAGAGGTCGCTTCCGTTTGATATTGCGGTTCTTTGCCTTGCAAGAAATTAGGTAATTTCTCTGTAAGCTCTCGCATTTTGCGTAAACCGGAACCACGTTTCTCCATATAATCCAACTGTGTGAACACATCTGCAATGACAGGATTACGACGCATGGACGGCACTTTGTATATGTCACGGTCTTGAATTTGTGTACCGTCAAGCATAGCACCAGGTGATACCAGTTCTACGCGGTCATCATAAATGTCGATATGTACTTCACCGCCCATTATAGTATAATCTCTATGGATAAGGTGGTTTACCAGTCCTTCAAAGATGGCACGGTCGGAATAGTCGGGGAGGTTAAGGCGATAGTTTGGCATCTTCACCCAGCCGCTCATGGTATAGTTTTTGATGAAATCCATACCATATTTTAAGAGCAGCACAAGGTTAGCCCGATGTTCTACGGAACTGATGGCATCATCCTTATAGAGTCCAGTCCAACGGGTGCAGAAAATACGCGATTGAAATACCGTGCAATTATCCACAAACAGCAATCCTGCATTGGTCAGTTTGCCGTCAGGAGTTACTAGTCCGAATGATTCCAGATACTTGTCGTTCCATTCTTGATGGGTTTGCTCACGGAAAGTATTGGCAAGGATGATGAAAGAATGTTTGCCGGCATCCACTTGGGTAGGAAGAGAATCCCATGTCATGTGCGTGCCTTTTAATACCAACGAAAGTAATTGTTGGGAGTTGCATTCTACACTTTCATTGCCAACTCGTACATATGCGGTACGTGTCCCATCCTGATAATAGTAATAAGGTGTAAGCGTTCCTGCCTTTACTTTCACTTCAAGCAGGGTATGCCCTTCGTGTTCTATCGGAATAAGCTGAACTTCCGGCACAGGGTCAAGTCGTGCCTTCATCATTTCACTGATAAAATCAGCATCGGATTGTGGATTCTCCAAACCTACAATCACTCCATCATCGTTCACTCCATAGAACAGACTGCCACCTTCTGTATTGGCAAAAGCCGACACGGATTTGAGCCATGACTTCACTTTCTTACGTTCCAACATTTCCTTGAAATCGTAAGCTGAGCATTCCGCTATCAATGTATTGTTTTGAATTTGCATCGTTTCCTTATAATTGTTAGGGTATAGTTCCCCAATATCATGTACAAAGGTAAGGATAAAAGTGGAGATTCTGTTAAATTCGTGCCATACTTTTGATTATTATGCGTTTATATCACGATATTTATTGGAAAATTTTATATTTTTGCAGTCAAGAGCTGTGGTTGCTTATGGATGCTTATTTTCGGATTTGCGATATAATTGCAACACGTGTACGCAAGTTGCTCATACAGAGATACTGTTGATTTTGAGGAAGTGAAGTAAGTTGCAATAGGTGATTTTATAGAAAAAAGAGGCGTGTAATCCATTAAGTTGCACGCCTCTTGTGTTTTTGAATTTCAAGTCAGTCTTATATACTTATTTTTCAGTTTGAGGATTAATGACAATGCGCCAATAGCCACCAAAGTTCGCACCTTCACGAGATAAGATACCCATAGACCGCAATTTTGCAATTTGTTTTTCTACGGCACGAGAACTTATACCAATCTTGTAAGCCATAGTTTCGGCTGACATAGAAGAATCGGAAATGACGAAATCGATAATCTTCTGTGCTGTCTTTCCTATGTTTTTAGGGGCATCTGTGCTCTCTCCGAACCTTATCTCCGAACTTTTGTCGTTTACACCGAACATTTTCGCATTTACACCGAACTTTTCGACCGAACTTTCTTCGTTTGCAGGATACTTTTTGAGGGGACTGTTTACCCTTTCGGCCACTTCTTCTACGGGTATTCTTTCGTTCTTTCCCCAATTCAGATTATAGAAATGTAGTGAAGAAAGAAGATGCTTCCGTATTGGCAAAAGCCGACACGGATTTAAGCCATGACTTCACTTTCTTACGTCCCAACATTTCCTTGAAATCATAAGCTGAACATTCCGTTATCAATGTATTGTTGCGTATCTGCATCGTTTTCTTTTTGTTGTTCGGGTATAACTCTCTAATATAGTTTACAAAGGTAAGGATAAAACCGAGGAATTGGTTAACCCCCTCGTTCCCTTTTGATCTTCATGCATTTACATTACGTAGTTTATAACAGTTATTTTATCTTTTCTTTATAACACTATTCACTACCCGTATAGAGGAAATCAGTTTATTGGTGGAAGTAAATACGTCCACATTCCACACATGGGATGAACGCCCTTTATGAACGATGGTTGCCACTGCCCTTACGGTATCTCCTTCGTGTGCAGAAGAAATATGATTTCCGCTGACTTGCATTCCCACGACAATCTCATCAGATTCGCAGATAATCATGGAGCCGAGCCCGGCAACGGTTTCTGCCAAGGCAAGGGTGGCACCGCCATGCAGAATGCCGAAGGGTTGGCGGGTACGGTAGTCGACCGGCATGGTTGCTTCTACGCGCTCATCCGAAGCGTATGTGTATTGAATGCCCAAGTTTCCCATCAATGCGTGTCGTGCCCGTTCGTTCAGTAAATCAAGAGGCACCTCTGCTGCACGCACTTCTGCCAATATTAGTTTTTCTACGGCCAGGGCCACTCCATCTTCTTCATTCGATGTGGTCACATAGTCTGCACAGACCTTTACAGAATCTTGTGAATGTCCCATAGCTACCCCCATGCCGGCCAATTGGAGCATGGTCACATCGTATACGCCATCTCCAACGGCAATGACTTCTTCCCGTGTTACTCCTAAATGCTCTAATAGGGCGCCTAACGTATTCGCTTTATTGACTCCGCAGGGCACCACCTCTAAAAAGTAAGGCTCGGAACGGAAAGCGTCCAGAGTACCTGCCAGGCGTTTTTCCCAATGTTGTTCCAGCCCTATCAGAGCTTTTTCCTTGTCACTCACCAGCATGCACTTGCAAGGCGCGAAGTCTATGGCAGTAGAGAATTCATCTTCCCTGATTATCTTCAAATTGTTTAGCAGGGCTTCATTCTTTATATATTCATTGTCCGGACTATCCGTAATGAGGGTATCATCGTGGTAGGTGAAGATGGCAAAGCCGTTCTTGCGGGCTTTCTTTTCCAGATAAGGCAGCATTTCCGGATTGATGCGTCGTTCAAACAATATTTCTCCGTTCTGTGCTTTTATTATCTGGCAACCGTTATAGGAGAGAACAAACCCTCCATAATTGCCGAGTTCGAGGGTTTTGGCTAGTGGCATCAGTCCATAAGTCGGCCTACCGGATGCCAAAACTATGCGCACTCCCATTTGCTGGACCTTTAACAGAGCAGCTAATGTCCTTTTACTAATTTCTCTTTCATCATTGAGTAGCGTTCCATCTACATCAAGAACCAATAACTTATATTTCATGGCAACTCGATTTTGGGGTTATTATGTTACAAAGTTAAAAAAATGACTGTTAAAACGGTAATATTCGTTTTATTGTTTACTGAAACTTCTTTTATTTATCCTATCTTTGTCCACGTTTTGTTCCGCGTTCTCTATCCGGAGAAGCGGATGAAAAGGGAATCGGGTGAAAGTCCCGAACAGTCCCGCTGCTGTGAGTTCCATGCTCGGTGTATCATACTTGTGCCACTGTTCTTCGGAAAGAACGGGAAGGCGATGTACCGGGAACGAGTCAGAAGACCTGCAAAACAAAGTCGAAAAATTGTCCATTCGAGGAAAGTGGGCAGTGCGCAAATGGTTTAAGATAATCTTCATTTATTCTATGTCAGGAAGGACTAAGGTATTACTGGTCTGTGCTGTTTCATTGGGTGCAAGTATACTCCGGCTCTCTGCCCAGGAGGTGGGGGGAGATACGATTACGGGGAAAGTGCATCAGATAGAGAAAGTGACAGTGACAGCACGCAGGTCGCCCAATAAAGTGACTTCTGCCGTACCCATACAGACAATGTCACGGCAGGATATCAGCCAGCTGGGAATACAGAATATGGCAGATGCTGTACGCCGTTTTGCCGGAGCCAATGTAAAGGACTATGGAGGCATTGGAGGACTGAAAACGGTTTCCATACGCAATATGGGAGCAGCCCATACAGCTGTCAGTTATGACGGGGTGGCGGTGAGCAATTGTCAGGCAGGGCAGATAGATATCGGGCGTTTTTCGCTGGACAATGTTTCCATGCTTTCGCTCGCCATCGGGCAGTCGGAGGACTTGTTACAGTCCGCCCGCTTGTATGCGTCGGCCGGTGTGCTGGGCATAGAGACGGAAAAACCTCATTTTGATGACGGGCGCAATGCCGCTTTTCAGGCACGGGTGCGCGGAGGGTCGTTCGGCATGGTCAGCCCCTCGCTGCGCTGGTGGCAGAAACTGGGCTGCCGTACACGCGTGGCGGTAGATGCCGGTTATATGAGGGCAGACGGTAATTACCCTTTCACGCTGGTCAATGGGAAATACGTGACGGAAGAGAAACGTAACAACTCCGGCATCTATTCCTGGCAGGGCGAAGCTACCTTTTATCATACTTTCAAGGATGACAGCGAACTGGATGTGAAGGGTTACTACTTCTATTCTCGCCGGGGACTTCCAGGGGCGGTTACGCTCTATAATCCCCTTTCCGATGAAACGCTTTGGGATGAGAATACTTTTGTGCAGGCACGTTATAGGAAGCATTTTTCGCCCCGGTGGAGTTTGCAGGCACAGGCAAAGTATAATCATGGCTGGAACAAATATAAGGATGAGGGTAAGGAATATACCGACGGATATTATCGGGAAAATCACCGGCAAGACGAATATTATATTTCCGCGACCGTTCTCTACCGTCCTTTGGAAGCTTTGACCCTTTCGTTGGCGCAGGACGGGGTGATAAACAAGTTGCGCAACAGTTTGCCGGAATGTCCTTTCCCTACAAGATATACTTCCATCAGTGCCTTCAATGCACGCTACCGGCAAGGATGGCTCACGGCCACGGCCTCGCTGGTGCATACCGCCACTTCGGAGCATGCCGAGAAAGGTACGGTCCCCGATGACTTCCATCGCTTTGCCCCCTCTTTATCAGTCAGTATGCAGCCTTGGCAGGACGAGTCGCTGTATTTCCGGTTGATGTATAAGAGTACGTTCCGTCTGCCCACTTTCAACGACCTCTATTACTACCGGCTGGGCAACCGTAATCTGCGACCCGAGAAGGCAGACGAATATAATGTCGGTATCACATGGAGCAAATCCGGATTGTCTGTGTTCGACTATATCTCCGTTACGCTCGACGGTTACTATAATGATGTGACGGATAAGATTGTGGCTTTTCCCACCACCTATGCGTGGAAGATGGCGAACTACGGCAAGGTGCATGCCGCAGGTGTGGATGCTACTTTGGCGGCAACCGTTCCATTGACGGAGAAAATAAGACTGATTATGTCGGGCGGATATACATGGCAAAAGGCCATTGACCTGACCGATTCCGACGCGAAGAACTATAAGGACCAATTGCCTTATACTCCTCTTCATAGCGGAAACGCGTCTGCCATTGTAGAAACGCCGTGGGTGAATGTGGGCTACTCGGCGGTAGGAGTGGGAAAGCGTTACTATTTGTCGCAGAACATTCCGGAGAATGAGATTGAAGGCTATCTGGAGCATACGATGAGCCTCTCTCATGAGTTTGCTTTGGGCGGTTGCCGGCTTCTGTTGCAGGCCGAGATTATAAATCTGACAGATGAACAGTATGACGTGATAAAATATTATCCTATGCCGGGTCGTTCGTGGCGGTTGACGGGTACTTTCAAGTTTTGAATAATCTATTTATGAACAACAAAAACTAATTATAAACAATAACAACTGTGATTATGAAAGTAAGAAGTTTATTATTCGGTATGCTCTGCATGCTTGCTTTGGGTGCCTCTTTGGCATCTTGTAGTGACGACGATGACGATTCTCTGGATGACGGCGGGTCGAAGGTGACACTGCCGCAGACGCGTGTTTATATTCTGAATGAGGGTGGTTGGGGAGCTAATAACGCAAGACTTGCCTTTTATGCACCCAATAAGGATGCGGATTTCATCAGTGATATTTACCAGACTCAAAACAACGCCAAGTTGGGTGACCTTGGTCAGAGTATGATTGAGTATGAAGATGAAATATATATAGCTGTAAGTGGTTCCAATTATCTGACTAAGCTGAATGCTGCGGGTGTGGAGTTGAAACGTGTTTCGTTTGTAGACGACAACGACCTCAGTGCAGGCATTCGTTATATCGATGCTGAGGATGGATATATCTATGCTTCCTTCTACGGAGGAGCTGTAGCTAAAATCAATGCGAAAACGTTGGAGGTAGTGGATAAATTGACCGGACTTGGCGACAATCTGGAAGGTGTGGCAATCTGCGAGGATATGCTTTATGTGGCGAATAGCTGTACTGCTGATTGGAGCACTTATCACAATGACGTAAAGGTGATAGATTTGCGTACTTTCAAGTTGAAAGAGACGTTGACGGTAGGTTTGAACCCCAATGCTTTGGTTGAAGAGGATGATAAGGTTTTTTTGATTTCATGGGGTAATTATGTTGATATTGGCTATTCATTACAGATGATAGACCCTGCTGCCAACAATAAGGTGACGGAATTAGGCAGTGCCACCCGTATGTGTGCTACTGATGATATTCTCTATTTGACTTATTCAAATTACACCAATCCTACCGCTTCTTTTTTTACTTATAATATAAAGACTGGAAAGATGGATGAAGCTTCTTTCTTGAAGGATATACCGGAAAAGTTGAAAACTTCTACGATTTATATGTTGGAAGTAAATGATAATAACGGTGATTTCTATATTGGTACTTCTGAATATACCACGAACGGCACCATTTATCGTTTCAAGAAAGACGGTACCTTTATAGAGCAGTTCGATGCAGGAGGTATGAATCCTAATTCTGCTATCTTCTTCAATTAATATCAATGAAAAGAAATAGTTTACTTATCTGTCTGTTCGCAGTCCTGTTTCTTTCCTCCTGTGGGGGAAGGAGCAAGACTGCCTCTGCTTTGGCCAACGGTGACACCATTCCCTTACGTTATGCAGAGAATCTTACCTTAATGTCCTATCCCGGCTATACCCTTGCCACCTTGCGCAATCCTTGGGATACGTTGCACACGCTACATACCTATATACTGGTCCCGAAAGACCGCGAACTCCCGGCACATCTTCCGGCAGGTACTGTGGTACGTACCCCACTCTCCAAATCAGTCATCTACTCTTCCGTCCACTGCGGACTGATGGATAATCTGGGTGTGTTTGGTAGCATCGGCGGTGTCTGTGACTTGAAGTACATCAAACTACCCGCCGTGCACGAAGCCTGCCGCCGGGGTGCCATCGCCGATTGTGGCGACGGTATGAATCCCGATATGGAGCGCATCATCGACCTGCATCCCGATGCCATCCTTCTGTCTCCGTTCGAGAACAGTGGCGGTTATGGCCGTATCGAGAAACTGGATATTCCCATCATCGAATGTGCCGACTACATGGAAACCTCCGCTTTGGGACGTGCCGAGTGGATGCGTTTCTACGGACTGCTCTTCGGGGTTGCGCCACAAGCCGACAACCTTTTTGCTGAAGTGGACAGTTGTTACCAACGCCTCAAGATGCGTGCGCAACTTTCATCCACCTCGTTCTCCGTTGTCAGTGAGTTGAAAAGCGGCTCGGCATGGTACGTGCCGGGAGGGCGTAGCACCATAGGAAGGCTTTTTCAGGATGTTTGCGGGCGTTACGCTTTTGCCGACGATACCCACAGCGGCTCTGTTCCTCTGGCTTTCGAGACCGTTTTCGACAAGGCGGGCGATGCCGACGTCTGGCTGGTGAAGTACAACCGTGACCGCGACATGAGCTATGCTGATTTGGAGGCGGATTATATCGGCTACACCGGTTTCAAGGCTTTCAAGACCCGGAATGTCTATGGTTGTAATACGGCGAAAGTTCCTTTCTACGAGGAGACTCCGTTCCGTCCCGATTATTTGTTATCCGACCTGATACAGATTCTGCATCCCGAAATAGGAGATTTGGGAGGCTTGCGCTATTTTTGCAGACTGAAGGAGTGATGAACACAGAGATACGGAACTTTTGTGAAAGTAATAGAAAACTCTGTGCCTCCGTGTCTCTGTGTGCTAAATAATGTAACTATGAGTAAAGGCTGGAAATATGGTATCGGGTTGGGAGTAGTAATCTTATTGCTTTTTGCGGGCAATCTGCTGGTAGGGTCGGTTTCGATTCCGCCTGCCGATGTTTTCCGTATCCTGCTCGGTGGAGAGGGGGAGAAGGCAAGCTGGAGCTTCATCCTTTGGGAATCCCGTTTGCCCCAAGCGCTGACGGCGCTGCTTTGCGGTGGCGCATTGGCTGTCTGCGGACTGATGTTGCAGACGGCTTTCAAGAATCCGCTGGCAGGACCATCCATTCTGGGCATCAACGCCGGGGCAAGTCTGGGAGTGGCCTTCGTCATGCTGCTGTTTGGCGGTAGCATCACGGCAGGGGCGTTCAGTCTGTCCGGCTTCTTCTCCGTGCTGCTTGGCGCATTTATCGGAGCCATGCTGATTATGGTACTTATCCTTTTCTTTTCCACGCTGATAAAGAGCAATATCATGCTGCTGATAACGGGTATCATGATAGGCTACATCGCTTCTTCGGCCATTGCCCTGCTGAACTTCTTTGCTACGGCAGAGGGGGTGCAGTCCTATATGATATGGGGGCTGGGCAACTTCGGTGGAGTTTCCCTACAGCAGATGCCGGCCTTTGCGCTGGTCACCATTGTGGGACTGTTCGGCTCATTATTGTTGATAAAGCCCCTGAACGCCTTGTTGCTGGGAGAGCGCTATGCCGAAAATCTAGGTGTCAATATCCGCCGTGTGCGCAACTGGCTTTTGATTATCACCGGGCTCTTGACGGCTGTCACCACCGCTTTCTGTGGTCCGGTCGCCTTTATTGGCCTGGCCGTGCCGCATGTGGCCCGCATGATATTGGGGACAACCAATCACAATTCCCTATTGCCGGTCACCATCCTGAGTGGCGGTGCAGTGGCACTGCTTTGCAATCTGATTTGCGTCTTGCCCGGCGAAGCGGGTATTATTCCCTTGAATGCCGTCACGCCCATTATCGGTGCGCCGGTCATCATCTACGTTATTCTGAGCCAGCGGAAGCCCCAACAATTCAACTAAGCTATTGCCGACAGCTTGACAAGTTTTTGCCTTACTATTGGCAAGACTTTGCCACCGCGTTGGCAAACTTTTGCCATAGGCATGGCAAAGTTTTGCCAAACCTATGGCAATGTCTTGGCAAAATTTCTCTCTGATTATCAACGTGCTACTTTTTTTGTATTTTTCTCTCCATTCTATAGGGTTTTATCTTCCTCACCGCTCTTATTAATAGAAACCCCTTAAAAACATGCCTTATGAAAAACTTTGTAGGATTTACACTTGGGTGTTTGTTTGCATTCTTATCTTCGGGTATCACCCCGTTGATGGCGCAGGACGCGGCAGTGAACGAGCTCGTCATCACCGGTACGGTCAAGAACAAGGACAGCAGGAAGAAACTCGAAAACGTGAACGTCTCTGTTGTCGGCAACAATATCGGAACGGTGACCAATGCCGACGGCACATTCTCCTTGAAAGTAGCGGAAGCGGAAGCTTTCCGTGGACTGGAAGTCTCCCATATCGGCTATCTCACTACACACCTCTCTCTGGAAGAACTTGAAAAAACGGGCGAGCTGACCATCTGGATGATACCGGCCCCCAATCTTTTGAGCGAGATTGTGGTCTATGGCAATAATCCCCGCGTCATAGTGGAAGAGGCCATCAAGAAAATTCCAGTAAATTATTCTGGCAATGACAACATGCTGACCGCCTTCTATCGGGAAACCGTGCAGAAGCGCCGCCGCTATATCAGCGTGTCCGAGGCAGTGATGGATGTCTATAAGACGGATTATAACTCCCGCGATGTAGACCGCGACAAGGTGCAGCTGCTGAAAGGCCGCCGCCTGCTGAGCCAAAAGCAGAGTGACACGCTGGCTGTGAAAGTGGTGGGAGGTCCCAATTTGTCCCTTTATCTGGACATTGTGAAGAATGGCGATGCGCTGTTGAGCACGGACAATCTGGACTATTATGAATTCCGTATGGAGGACCCCGTCAATTTGGATAACCGCATGCAGTATGTGGTCAGCTTCCGTCCGCGGGTCAGCCTGATGTATGCCTTGTTCATCGGGAAACTGTATATAGACTACGAACGGCTTTCCTTTACACGTGCCGAGTTTGGCCTGGACATGGCAAATCGGGTGAAGGCAGTGGAGGCCATTCTGCATAAGAAGCCCGTCGGCTTACGGTTCCGCCCGCAGGAAGTCACCTATCTGGTGACCTACAAGCAGCAGGGGGCCAAGACTTACCTGAACTATATACGGAATGTCATCCGCTTTAAATGCGACTGGAAAAAAAGGCTGTTCTCCTCCAGCTACACCGCTTTCTCTGAAATGGTGGTGACCGACAGGACGGAAAGCCCTCTCTCCGGCATCTCCAACAAGAACACCTTCAAACGGAAGCAGGTATTCTACGACCTGGTGGATGAGTACTGGAACGAAGACTTCTGGAGGAACTACAATATCATAGAACCTACGGAATCCCTGGAGAATGCAGTCTGCAAATTGCGGAAGCAATCCAATTGATTATCTGATAGTTTTCTTTATCTTTGTAGAAGATAAGCTGTACCTCAACATAGTATGCTGAATGAACTGATGATACTGGCCAGAATAAAGGAGGGCGATATAAAGGCGTTCGAAGGAATCTTCCGCCGGTATTATTCCCCCCTTTGCTGGTATGCTGCGGGCATCACGGGTGATACGGCGTCCGCCGAGGAAATTGTGGAGGAGCTGTTCTACGTGCTGTGGAAGAATCGGGAGCGGTTACAAGTATTCCAGTCCGTGAAAAGCTATCTCTACCGTTCTGTGAGGAATGAAGCCGTGCAGTTTTGTGAGCATCAGGAGGTCAAGGAGCGCTATCGGGCATCTGTCCGTACGGAGTCCGGGCCGGGCTATTCGTCCGACCCCCACGCGCATTTGGAGTACGAGGAACTCCAGACCCTCATCCGGCATACGCTCGACAAGCAGCCCCGGCGCCGGCAGCAGATTTTCAGGATGCACCGCATGGAGGGGAAGAAATATGCAGAGATTGCCTTGTCGCTTTCGTTGTCCGTCAAGACGGTGGAAGCGGAAATGACCAAGGTACTCCGAACCTTACGAAATGAAATTGATAATTATATCCGGACACAATGATGGAAGTAGATAAAAAGAAGACAAGGACCGACGAGGCATGGGTACGGCTTTATGCCCGCTTCGAAACGGACTGCCTGCTGCCGGCAGATGCGGAACACGCTTCGGCAACGCACCGCAGGCTTTACCTCAAGTGGGGGAGCGTTTCGGCAGCCGTGATTGCCGGAATCGTATGTTTTGCCGCATGGTGGGCCGTACCGGAACAAGGTGGGGACAGTCGTAGCTTGCTGACGGAGGAGAACCGGGAGAAGCCCACACTGGTCAAGACCCTTGAAGACGGTTCGGTGGTATATCTGGCGCAGGAAAGCACGCTGAAGTATCCTGAACATTTTGCGGAAGACAAGCGGGAAGTGAACCTGCAGGGCGAAGCCTTCTTTGATGTGGCAAAGAAACCCGAGCAGGCTTTTACGATTGAGACGGCGAGAGTGCGTGTGGAGGTACTGGGCACGGCTTTCAATGTCAGGAGCAATGAAGGGGTCCCCTTCAGCTTGTCCGTGAAGCGCGGGAAGGTGAAGGTGCTGCTGAAACAAGAGGAACAGACGGTCTTTGTAGAGGCGGGAGAAACGGTTATCTTGCAGGGGGGCAGTCTGCTCGTCAGCGAGACGGAGAATCCGGAGCTTTTTGACCGCTACACCAGCAACATCCGTTTCAAGGACGAGTGCCTGGAGGATGTGCTGCGTGCCATCAATAAGGAGTCTGCCGGCTGGCAGATAGAAGCCGCGTCGCCAACCCTGGGCAAACGGCGGCTGACGGTCGAATTTTCGAATAACTCCCCGGAGTCTGTGGCCGAGCTGATATGCTGGACGTTCGACTTGAAGTGTACACGTCAGGGCAATAGACTGATATTGTCGGAACAATGAATTCAATGAAATGCTTCATTCTCCATTTGCCACTCTTCATTTTCTTCCTGGCAGGCAGTGCAAGAGCGGACGGAGGCGATGTGCTGGACCGCATCGTCCGGCTGCCTGGAATGAAGGGAACGGTTTATGCGCTGTTGGGGAAAGTCTCGGAGCAGTCCGGCTATCTGTTTATCTATGATAGTAAGGTCATCCATAACGACTCAGTGGTGAGGGTCAGGAAGCAGGAGTGTTCCGTGAGGCAGGCCATTCATAGGATAACCGGCAGCCGGAACCTCGAATTGAAGGTATTAGGCAACCATATATTGATAACACGGGCGGCAGAAAGGAAGAGTATGGAAGAAACGGTACCCCTGCCGCCCCGACCGGCATATTCCACCATTGCCGGAATCCTGCTGGACAAGGAGACGGGAGAGCCCGTCGTCAGTGCGTCGGTCATCGCACAAGGAACCTCACTGGGTAACATTACCAACCAGAACGGTGAATTCCGGCTCAACCTGCCCGACTCGTTGAGGCGCTGCATGCTCTCCTTCTCCCATTTGGGTTATGTGGGGCAAACGGTGGAAGCCTCTGCTTTGGAAGGACGCAGCAATGTCCTGAGCCTTGAGCCGAAAGTCATTTCCTTGCAAGAAGTGCTTATCCGCTTGGTGGAGCCTAAAAAGCTGCTTCGCGAGATGATAGAGCACCGGGATAGGAACTGCTCCACTTCTCCGGTCTATCTGACCACCTTCTACCGGGAAGGTGTACAACTGAAGAACAAGTTCCAGAGCCTGACGGAGGCCGTTTTCAAGGTCTACAAATCACCGACGATGGAACCCGGACAGAAAGACCAGGTGAAACTGCTCAAGATGAGCAAGATAGATAACCGGGAGCAGACGGACAGTGTGCTTGCCAAAATCAGCTCCGGGGTGGAGGCGTGTCTGCAGTTGGACATCATGAAGAATCTTCCCGACTTCCTCTTGCTGGAATCCGGCGAGGAACTTTATACCTATACTTCGGGCGACATCGTATCGGTGGACGACCGTACTGCCAACGTCGTCTATTTTGAGCAGAAACGTGGGGTAAAGGAGCCTTTGTTCTGCGGAGAACTCTATATAGACTCGGAGAACAGCGCCTTGCTGCGTGCCCGCTTCGAGATTCATCCCCGGTATGTGAAGGCCGCCACACGGCTTTTCGTGATACGCCAGGCTCCGAAAATCAGGCTGACAACGGAGAAACTTGTCTATACCGTCTCATACAAACCCTGGAACGGTACCTATTATGTCCACCACATCCGTGGTGACCTTTACTTCAAGATGAAGAGAAAACGCATGCTCTTCAGTAATCCCACTCTGTATATCTGGTTCGAGATGGTGACCTGCCGGATTGACGGGGAAAACGTGACGCGCTTCCCGCGTGTGGAACGGCTGCCGGTGCATACCGTCTTCTCTGAAACCGACTTCAAGTATGATGCCGATTTCTGGAGCGACTTCAATGTGATTCCGCTGGAAGAGGAGCTTGGAAAGATTATCGAGAAGGTGTCCCTGAAGATAGAGCAGACGGAAGCTCCGTAAACATGGCCCTCAATCGTTTGCGGTGGTTAGATTGTATATTCTACACTGAAATTATCTCTATTTTGTTTTTTTATTGTAATTTTGCCCCTGGTATTAGTTTAAATTTAAAGATTGTAACTATGAGATTACCTGAGGACCCGGTGATGCTGTACAGCTTCATCAACATGAAACTGCGTGATTTCTATCCTTCGCTGGACGCGCTCTGCGAGGATATGAACGTAGAGAAAGAGGACATTGTACGAAAATTGAAGCTCGTGGGATTTGAGTATAATCCTGCAAAGAACAGATTTTGGTAAATAATGTTTCTGTATAAAACAACTCCCGTTGCTTGTTGTTGTAAAGCGCAAGTTAACGGGAGTTGTTTTGTTATGGAACTATGGGATAAGGCAGAACGTCTTTGGACGAGGGTCAAGAACTGGAAAACAGTACGCGGCTGGCACATCTGGAAGTTGAAGCTGGTGGATGCCCGGTTGTATTTCGTCAGCATGTTCGTCGGTTTGCTGACGGGACTGGTCGCTGTACCCTATCACTATCTTCTCTATTATCTGTTCCACCTCCGCAGTGGTTTCTTCGCTTCGCATCCGGCCTGGTACTGGCACATTCCACTCTTTCTGTTTTCTTGGGGCATTCTCGTCTTCGTCATGTGGCTCGTGAGGAAAATGCCGCTTATCGGCGGGGGAGGTATTCCGCAGACACGCGGCGTGATTAACGGGCGCATCACTTACCGGCATCCTTTCATCGAGATGGTATCCAAGTTTGTAGGGGGCATTCTGTCCTTCTCGGCGGGGTTGTCTTTGGGGCGCGAAGGGCCTTCCGTGCAGATAGGCTCTTATGTGGGTAGCCTGGTATCCCGCTGGACCCATATCCTGAAAGGCGAACAGAAACAGTTGCTGGCAGCCGGGGCGGGAGCGGGGCTCGCTGCGGCTTTTGCAGCGCCACTGGCTTCCTCGCTCATTGTAATAGAATCCATTGAACGCTTCGATGCCCCTAAGACGGCCATCACTACCTTGCTGGCGGGTGTTGTGGCAGGAGCCGTGGCAAGCATGGTCTTTCCTGTGAATCCTTACCATCTGATAGAAGTAACGGAACCGGTTTTCGCCTTCTTTGTCCAGATGAAGTATTTCTTGATATTGGCGGTGATTGTCTCCGTATGCGGGAAGTTCTACTCCTCCACCATGAATGCTTTCAGGCATGTGTATGCCAAAGTCAATTCTCCGGCGTATGTCAAGATGTTCTATCTGGTGCTGGTGGCCTACATCATTTCGCTGATGCAGGTCAATCTGACTGGAGGCGGGGAGCAGTTTCTGCTGGCCCAGGCACAGAACGGCAGTACGCAGATTATGTGGGTGACGGCTGTCATGTTGCTGCATTTCGTCTTTTCCGTTTTCTCTGTCTCTTCCGGATTGCCGGGCGGCAGTTTCATTCCGACGCTGGTTACGGGAGGGTTGTTGGGACAGATTGTCGGTCTGGTAGGAGTGAGGTACGGTGTCATCGGGCAAGAGAATGTCAGTTATATCATGCTTGTTTCCATGTCGGCTTTTCTGGTGGCCGTGGTCCGTACACCGCTCACGGCCATTGTGCTGATTACGGAGATTACAGGGCATTTTGAGGTCTTTTACCCTTCGGTGGTGGTAGGCGGGCTGACCTACTATTTTACGGAACTTCTGCAAATGAAGCCTTCCAACGTCTCCCTCTATGAAGATATGATTCATGCTCCCGATTTTAAAGAAGAGAAACGCTATACGCTTTCAGTGGAGATTATGACGGATTCTTATCTGGACGGGAAACTGGTGGATGAACTGTCCCTGCCGGAACGTTGCGCCATCATCAATGTGCATCGGGATGGAAAAAACTTGGTCCCCACGGGAACTCGTTTGATTCCGGGGGACCAGGTACAGATTGAGATGGACTCGCAGGACATAGAGAAACTCTATGAACCGCTTGTCAGTATGGCGAATATCTATTAAGCCAGATTGCCTATCTCGTCCAGATTCTTCTGGATGTCGGCATCCGTCAGCTCGTAATTCACTAAATCGCCGGACAAATACTTGTCGTAGGATGCCATGTCGATAAGTCCGTGACCGGAAAGGTTGAACAGAATCACCTTCTCTTCACCCGTTTCCTTGCATTTGTTTGCTTCGCGGATGGTGGCGGCAATGGCATGGCAGGACTCGGGGGCGGGGATGATGCCCTCTGCTTGCGCAAACAGACAACCGGCGTCGAATGATTCGAGCTGCTTGATGTCCACCGCTTCCATATAACCGTCTTTCAGCAGTTGTGATACGATGACACCTGCACCGTGATAGCGTAGGCCGCCGGCATGGATATTGGCAGGGGCAAAGTTGTGTCCCAGTGTAAACATGGGCAGCAACGGAGTGTATCCGGCCTCGTCTCCGAAGTCGTATTGGAATTTGCCGCGTGTCAGCTTCGGACATGAAGCAGGTTCGGCGGCGACAAAGCGTGTTTTCTTTCCTTCGAGGATGTTGTGGCGCATGAAGGGGAAGGCGATACCGCCAAAGTTGGAACCTCCTCCGAAGCAGGCGATGACGGTGTCGGGATATTCACCCGCCATTTCCATCTGCTTTTCGGCTTCCAGTCCGATGACGGTCTGGTGCAGGGCCACGTGGCTCAATACGGAGCCGAGGGTATATTTGCAGTTGGGAGTGGTCTGTGCCAGCTCTATGGCTTCGGAAATGGCTGTTCCCAGCGAGCCCTGATAGTTGGGATGGGCGGTCAGTATATCTTTTCCGGCGCGGGTAGACATGGAGGGAGACGGGGTAACCTGCGCACCGAATGTCTGCATGATGCTGCGGCGGTAGGGCTTTTGCTCGTAACTGATTTTTACCTGATAGACAGCGGCTTCCAGTCCGAAGAGGCGGGCGGCATATGCCAGGGAAGCTCCCCATTGTCCGGCACCGGTTTCGGTGGTCACGTTAGTCACTCCCTCCTGCTTGCAATAGTATGCCTGTGGGATGGCGGAGTTCAGCTTGTGCGAGCCCATCGGGCTGACGCTCTCGTTCTTGAAGTAGATATGTGCCGGTGTGCCGAGCGCTTTCTCCAATCCATAAGCGCGCACCAGCGGAGTGCTGCGGTAGTATTTGTACATTTCGCGGACCTCTTCGGGGATTTCAATCCACGTGTCAGTCTGATTCAGTTCCTGGCGGCAGAGTTCCTCGGCAAAGATAGGATACAAGTCTTCTGCTTTCAGCGGTTGCTTGGTGCCGGGGTGAAGCGGTGGCATGGGCTTGTTCACCATATCGGCTTGTATGTTATACCAGTACTGTGGGATTTCCTCTTCCGGGAGAATGAATCTTTTCTTTTTGTTGCTCATAGTGGTTAAAATTATTAATAATTCAATGCCCAAATGTAGCTATTATTTTTGAACCAATTTCTTTTTCCTTTTGTTTTTTGTATATCAAGGTATATTTGTCTAAGTTTGCCGCGTTTCATTAATCGATGCATTTATGAAGATTTATCATAAATTCCTTTTGTATCAAAATAAATGGATTCACCCTTACGTACGGATGACAGTGGGAGTAATGACTTCCATCACTTATTTGGCCTCCATCCTGCTGATTGTCGGCGTGGTCTATGAGCATGGCTTTACGATTTCAGAGGTCGAGGCGCATCAGCTCCAACGCTTGTACCATGGGGTGTGGATTGTTTTTCTGGTAGATGTCACCCTTCGCATTTTGCTGGAATACAAGGATACCCGGCGCACCTTCAGTAAGCTCACCTGGATACTGACCATTCTGCTCTATCTGACCCTTATCCCGGTCATTTTCCATCGTCCGGAGGAGGAGGGCGCCATCTTGCAGTTCTGGGAATTTCTGCATGGCAAGGCCTATCATCTTGTCCTGCTGCTGGTGTTTTCCTTTTTCAGCCTTTCCAACGGGCTGGTACGGTTGTTGGGGCGGCGTACGAACCCTTCGCTTATTCTGGCTGCAAGTTTCCTGATAATCATAATGATAGGCACGGGGCTGTTGATGTTGCCGCGCTGCACGACGAACGGCATATCGTGGGTCGACTCGCTGTTCATATCCACCAGTGCGGTGTGCGTCACGGGGCTGACGTCTGTCGATGTGGCGTCCACTTTTACCCCGACCGGTTTTGTGGTAATCATTCTGCTGATTCAGATAGGCGGTCTGGGAGTGATGACACTGACGAGCTTCTTTGCCATGTTCTTCATGGGTAATACCTCGTTGTACAATCAGTTGGTGGTGCGCGACATGGTGAGTTCCAATTCCTTGAATTCCTTGCTCTCCACCCTGGTCTATATTCTGGCCTTTACGCTGGTGATTGAAGGAATAGGGATGCTTGCTATCTGGGGAGACATCCACGGGACGATGGGGATGGACCTTCAAGAAGAGCTGGCCTTTTCCGCTTTTCATGCCATTTCCGCTTTCTGCAATGCGGGATTCTCCACGTTGCCCGGAAATCTGGGTAATCCGTTGGTGATGACGGGGCACAATCCGTTCTTCATCTATATATCTCTGCTGATTATTTTGGGGGGTATCGGTTTCCCCATACTGGTGAATTTCAAGGATATTATTCTTTACCATCTGCGTCGTCTGTGGCACTTTCTGCGTACGTGGCATTGGGACGGCAAGCGTTTTTACCATCTGTACAACCTGAATACAAAGATTGTACTGATAGTCACCTTCCTGCTGCTGGTACTGGGCACGGTGGGCATTGCTGTCTTTGAGTGGAATGCCTCCTTCGCCGGCATGTCGGTGGCAGACAAGTGGACGCAGGCGTTTTTCAATGCCACGTGTCCCCGTACGGCAGGCTTTACCAGTGTGGACTTGGCAGGCTTGGGGGTACAGACATTGCTTATATATCTGTTTCTGATGTGGGTGGGAGGCGGTTCACAGTCTACGGCAGGCGGTATCAAGGTAAATGCCTTTGCGGTAGTGGTGCTGAATCTGGTGGCTGTGTTGCGCGGCACGGAACGGGTAGAGGTGTTTGGCCGTGAGCTGTCACACGATTCTATCCGTCGTTCCAATGCCACGGTGGTGATGTCGTTCGGCGTCTTGTTGCTGTTTATTTTCATCATCAGCATTCTGGAGCCGGGTACGTCGCTTTTGGCCATTACCTTCGAGTGTGTGTCGGCATTGAGCACGGTGGGGTCCAGTTTGAACCTTACCCCGCGGTTGGGAGACGACAGCAAGCTACTGGTGGCACTGCTGATGTTTGTGGGGCGTGTGGGACTGATTACGCTGATGCTTGGCATCATCAAGCAGAAGAAGCATACGAAGTATCAGTATCCGAGTGGTCAGATTATAATCAATTAAATAAGATGAAGTATATTATTATCGGTTTAGGGAATTATGGTCACGTGCTGGCAGAAGAGCTTTCTGCACTGGGGCACGAAGTGATAGGTGCGGACGTGAGCGTCGGCCGGGTGGATAGTCTGAAGGAAAAGATTGCCACAGCCTTTGTCATCGACGCTACGGACGAGCAGGCCTTGTCCGTGTTGCCGCTGAACAGTGTGGATGTGGTGATTGTTGCCATCGGCGAGAATTTCGGTGCATCCATCCGTGTAGTGGCTTTGCTGAAGCAGAAGAAGGTGCAGCATATCTATGCCCGCGCCATTGACGCTGTCCACCGTTCCGTGCTCGAGGCCTTTGAGCTGGAACGCATTCTTACTCCCGAGGAGGATGCCGCACGCGGACTGGTACAGTTGCTGGAATTCGGTGCCGATATGGAGACCTTCCGCGTGGCACCGGATTATTATGTAGTCAAGTTCACCGTTCCGGACAAGTTCATTGGCTATTATGCCAATGAATTGAATCTCGATAAGGAGTTTGGCCTGAAGATGCTCGCCTTGAAACGTGCCGAGACTTTGAAGAATTGCCTGGGCGTCTCGTATGTGGAACACAATGTACTGAACGAACTGCCGGAAAATGACCAGATACAAGCCGGCGACCAGTTAGTGTGCTACGGACGGTATAAGGATTTCCAGAAGTTCTGGAAAGCACTATGATAATTGGTAGTTGGAAATGTGTCAAAAGTGGTATTCACCCCCCATTTTCAACTAATCAAAGTCTTTCTCCCGACACCGATAATGGAAATAATCAGTCAGGAAGTGTGCATTCTTGCGTATGAACTCTTGCCCGTATTCTTTTCTTTGCAAACTGTTCAGATAAGCATCCGGAAGCATGCCTTCGTCTTGCAGGATGCAACTCAATTGGTAGGGGATAATGTCTGGGTTGACGATGAACATAATGGCGTTTTTCTCTGCTTCCTCCTTATTATAATTGGGGTTGTCCGGAGATTTGATGCATTCGCACAGCTTGAATTGGATATGTAGGCCGGTGTGCGGGTTGGCCATCAGCATGGCTCCGTTTTCCGTATTTATGCGTGGTATGTCCAGGCCTTCTTTCAAATTGTAGTCCATCTTGTTCAGCAGAAAATCAGAAATCTCCTCTTGCGATTGGCAGAATACAAAAGATTTCCCGCCGGATGCTTTTATGAAATCATGGAATGCAGCCTTTTCATTCGTCTTTTCTTTCTGTTTCGTCAAGTCGTCCACATATTCCGCCATTTTCTGGTTGTACTTGTTCTCGAGAAGCATGCCGCACTGCCACCATGCGTTGCCAAAATAAATCAGTTCGCAGATAAGGGTGCTTTTCCCTACCTCTCGGCTACGGATGGCCGAAAGGTTCAAGGACTTCTTGGTTATCTTGAATTCGCCTTCGTCCTCACTGCACAAATCTTTGACGTACAGATACCTGTCATCTTCTTTCTCCAGCAGATAGCAACTGTTTTTCCGTACCTTCACCTTGCCCCAAAGCTGATGTTCGGGATGGGCTTTTCCGATGAGAGCCAGCCATTCCGGTGAGGTCAGCGACAGCAGGTTGCGGCGGCCTTTGAACGTCAGTGAGGTGCGTGTGGCATATATGAGGGTCTCTGCCATTTCGGGAGTAATCTTTTCATCATCCAGCAACCGTTCAGCTTCGTCCCGGCATTGGGCGACATTTTCGATGTTGAAGTAGCATTGGTAGTGAAACCAATCCAGTATCTCCCGGTAGTGGAAGAAGTCTTCTTCTCCCATGGCAGAGTGGTATAGAAATTCCTGCATCCTTTCATTTTCGGGAGCGGTTTCGTATTCCTCTGCAAGCAGTCCGTATATCTCTTGTGCAGTCTGCTCTATTCCGGGATTCTCGGGGTTGATGGCGCTTATTCCCCGGCACAGATATTGTATATGGTGCCAAAGCAGAAAGCGTATGTCCTCCAGATTGATTTCATCCGGAAAATAATCGCCTTTGATGGGGTAGAAGGGCAGATAGGCTCCGTATCGCTTCCGGCACTCGGCAGTGAATGCCTGCCAGATGCCGGTCTGGGAGATGACGTCCTCAAACCATGCGGCGAGGCAGAGGCTTGTATAGCGTATGTTTTCCTCTTCTTCGAAGGCGTCGGCTATCGTTGAAGAGTAAAGTCTTTTGTGGATTTCGTTTGCAATGCCGACGTAGTACTGGTCAACGCTGTTTGTCTGCTTGTACGGATGCAGTTCCAACCATTTTTTTGGATATATTTTCTTCATGACTCTAAAGTGAGTTTGGTGTGTATTTTTTATATGTTTCATTTCCAGCGTAAAGATATGTTTTTTATGGGAATTTTCTTGTTTTTCCTCCTTTCGATTAGTATATTTGTATGCTACTATTAAATCGTTCCATCGTGTGGAAAAAATCGTTCCACCATGGTGGAACGATTTTTCTTCCGTGGTGGAATGATATTTTCTCCATGGTGGAATGATTAAAGAATAGCATTTCTTCTCCTTAATGCCGTGGAAGAAGAAATGACGGAATTGCAGGACCATTTAAAAACAGAATATATATGAGTGCGTATTACGACCTTTTCGAGAAACCCGACGTCCGCCAGACCGGCGAGCAACAATCCCTTTATGCCCGCTTTGTCCCCAAGGGCACCATCGACCGCAAGGAATTTATCGAGCGTGTACATCTTTTCACCGGCCTCAGCCGCAGCCTGCTGGAAGGAGCGATGGCAGGCTTTATGGACGAGTTGCGCGACTGCCTTGCCAATGGCTGGACGGTGGAGCTGGGCGAACTGGGTTACTTCACCCCCTCTTTGAGTTGTACCCGCCAGGCGACGGACAAGAAAGAGCTTCGTGCTGCCTCCATCGCTTTGCGCGGGTTGAATTTCCGTCTGGGCAGGGAGTTCTATAAGGATTTGAAAGGTAAGATGCAGTTGGAGCGTTGTCCGCAATCGGCATCGGCGCCTGCTTCGTCTGCCGATGAGGCGTTGGGCGTGGAGCAGCGCTGGCAGTTGCTGGATGAGTATTTGCAGCAGTATCCTTGCATCAACCGCGCCCAGTATGCACGGCTGGCAGGACGCAGTTATAAGCAGGCGGTTGTCGATTTGAATAGGTTTATAGAAGAAGGGGTGCTGATGAGGCATGGGATGGGGCCGAGTGTGGTGTATGCCAGAAAGAGGTAAAATTCAAGATGTGTATTTGCATCTGAATCGAAATGCAAAGGACATATCCCGTGAGCTCAATATGGATAAAGGACTGTTATTCCGCATATTGAAAAAGCTGGAGGCAAATCATTCTCGACACCCCCAAGAATACGGACAGAGCACATCTGTTTTATGAGAAAGCCGGATTCAAGAAAATAGAGAAAGAAGAACTCCCCATCGAATACGATTATCCGTATGATGACAGTGACTTCTTCTGCCTGACCTTGAACGGATACCAATAAATTTACGGTTATTAGAAATTTAATCGGATAAATTAAGATTTATGGAGATACATAAAGTCCATTCTGTTTTTTTCAGTGCTACATTTACTACCAAAGCCATCGTGCAGGGTATCGTCAAGCAGCTGCACGCCGATAATATCCAACATGACATTACGAGTAATGTTTTAATCCCCCGGTTTGAGATTGGGACGCGATGAATTGTTGGTCGTAGGCGTGCCGTCCTATTCAGGAAGAGTGCCCGACACGTGCCATTACGTCGGAGAACCCCATAAAGACAGATGAAGGTCAATGTATTTCATGTGGAAGGTGCATTGTCCTATGTCCTGTCGGCTCACGAAACTACCACTATCCATTTTTGGGAAAAAAGAGTTTGGAGTTTGCAAGCGCAAATTCAGAGAGAAAAGAACTTGAACTTTTTTACGCTGTCAATTAAAGATGCCGTAAAGGATAAAAACAATGTATGATTAAGGAATAAAATTTCTTAGTCATTGTCTATCAGTTCCTTTCTTTTTCTCCAATATCCTTTTTTATCCTACGAAAACCTCCTTAAACCTCCGTTAAAGCACCACCCCGTTTTCTGCCCGTTGTATCTTTGCATCGTGGTCACAAAGAAACTGGTTTTGCAGACTGACGAGCGAACAAGACCGACTTTTATTAATCAACTTAAAATTAAAAAACTATGGCTTTGAATTATGAAGTAAAAAAGAGAGTATTCGGTTTTGACGAGACAAAAACGGAAAAGTACGTGGCGCAGATGAAAACTTTGGGTGTGGTAGGTTTTAAGGATTTATGCGACGAGGTTTCCAAGATAGGCATGGCGCCTCGCGGTGTGGTGAAGCTGGTGCTGGACGGATTGATCGACACCTTGAATATGGATATCAACAAGGGATTTTCGGTACAGCTGGGTGAGTTCGGCTGTTTCCGTCCCGGCATCAACGCCAAGAGCCAGGACAAGCTGGAAGATGTGAAGGCAAGCACGATTTATCGCCGCAAGATTATCTTCACTCCGGGCTTCTACTTTAAGGATATGCTGACCCGTGCCAGTGTAGAGAAGATGGATTGGTCGGGCAACGGCACCGTTTCTGGTGGGGGTAGCTCCAAACCAAATCCGGATGGCGGCGGTTCCGATGGCGACCAGGGAGAAAATCCGTTAGGATAAACATTCTGTAAATAAGGAGAATATGAACTTTCTCAGAAAAAGGTTCATATTCTCCTTGAAATACTTGACTTCGCCTTTTGAATATCGTATCTTTACATCAATCATTTAAAAATCAGACAAACTGCTATGGAAACAGAAAATGGCTTTCGTATCACGACTTATAAAAAGAAAGATTTGGCATGCCTCTATTGCCCCAATGCTACTGCACGTTGCGCCATCCGCACCCTGACGCGGTGGATAAAACGGAATCACGAACTGTATGAAGCCTTGGCGCATACCGGGTACAATGTAAGGACACGGACATTCATGCCGAAGCAGGTGAGCCTTATCGTACAGTATCTGGACGAACCTTAATATTCTTTTCAACCTCATTTATTATGTTAAAGCGGGAAGTTGCGGTTAAACTTCCCGCTTTTGTTTTTGTCATAGATACGTTGCAACACAATAGGTATAACTAACATAAGGTATTAATTAAAAAAAGAGAAAAATGATGAAAAGAATAGTTCTGATATGGATGGCCGCCTTCCTAATGGGTGGCATGGCAATGGCACAACATGCCCGCCACAGTGATAAAATGCCCGAACCGAAAGTCCGTGCCGAGCGCATGACGGAACGGATGGTGAAAGAGTACTCCTTGAACGATACGCAGAAACAACAACTGCTGGAGGCAAATCTGGCATTGGTTGAGAAAATGGGAGATATGCCGATGCATCGTGCCAAAGCACACAAGCATCATAAGAGAGATGGTAAGCGCCATCAATTGACGGATGAGCAACGCGCGCAGAAAAAAGCGGAGATGGAAAAGAAGCGTGAAGAGATGAAGACTGCCCGTATTGCTTATGATTCACAACTCCGGAAGATTATGACGGAAGAACAATATGCTGCATACAGCAAGAAAGTGCAGGATAGAAAAGCAAAAATGGAATCTAAAAGAAAATAAATTTTCTATTGCATTCAATTTGTACTATTTTTGTCCGGTCAACTACTAAAAAACAGAACGATGAAGAATATAGTCTATATTTTAGTGTGTGCATCGGTCATTTTCTTCACTGCTTGTTCGTCGCAAGACAAGAATAAGAAAGACGGTACGCAGGTATTGATGCAGGATAGTACAGAAATTGCCGGCCCACAGCGCATGCAGGTGTCTGATGTAAAAACATCCTTTACGTATAAGGGAAAAGAGTATCAGTCTTCTGTAGTGCGCCGGCCGGATGAATCTCTGCCGATAGTGAAAAACGAGCAGGGGGAGAAATTTGTGGATAACCGTATCACCTTGCGCATCACGTGCGGCGGGAAGCAGGTGGTGGATAAAGTGTTCACCAAAGATAATTTTGCTTCGTTGGTGGATGCTAAGTTCATGAAGTACTCTATTCTTGAGGGGCTGGTCTATGACAAGACCACTCCGCAAGGAATCATATACGCGGCCAGCGTCTGCTATCCGCAATCCGACCTTTATGTTCCCATCAGACTGACCATTACGGCTGACGGGAAAATCTCCATGGCAAAAGAAGAACTGATGGAGGACTATCAGACAGACAGCATTGATTAGTGGATAGTTTTCCAGATTGTTTCCAGTTTTATAGACCATCTTTGCCGGTATGAAAATCCTGATTGTAGAAGATGAGCAAGATTTGCGGGAAACCATCCGCACTTCGCTCTTGAAAGAAAAGTTTGTTGTAGAGACCGCTGCCGACTATTTTTCGGCATTGGATAAAATCAATGACTACGATTACGACTGCATTCTGCTGGATATCATGTTGCCTGGCGGGAGCGGTCTGGACTTGCTGCGTGAGCTGAAACGGCTGCACCGCAGTGACAGTGTGCTTATTATCTCGGCCAAAGACTCGCTGGACGACAAGGTGGACGGGCTGGAATTGGGAGCCGACGATTACCTTACAAAGCCTTTCCATCTGGCAGAACTCAATGCACGTGTCAAGTCATTGATACGTCGGCGGCAGGCGAAGGGAGATGTGACCGTCACCCTTGGAAATCTTTTGCTCTATCCCGACAAACGGCAGGTAGAGATAAACGGAAAACCCTTGCAGCTGAACCGCAAGGAGTTCGACCTGCTCTATTATTTTGTAGTCAACCCCGGCCGGGTCATCAATAAAATGAGCCTTGCCGAGTCGGTGTGGGGAGACAATATAGACCAGGCGGATTCGTTGGATTTTATCTACTCGCAAGTGAAGAATCTGCGTAAGAAATTGAAACAAGCTGAGGCTACCATAGAATTAAAGGCTGTCTATGGATTCGGCTACAAACTCTCCGAACTATGAAGCTGCTGAGCTACACCTACCGCAAACTTGCATTGCTGCTGTTTCTGTTGATGGCGGTGTGGGGTGTGCTGTTCTATTACGCAATCATTGACGAGGTGGTGGATGAGACGGACGATACGTTGGAGAATTACGGTGAGATATTGATGGAGAGTGCGCTTCACGACCCCTCGATACTCGAAACGGAAGGCTCGTTGATGTCTTTCTATAAGTTCACCCCTATATCCGAAGAGGAAGGGCGGCATTACAGACAAGTGTTCTATGATGCTACGGTTTATATCGAACTGGAGGATGAAGACGAACCGGTACGTGTCATGTGTACCGCTTTCCGTATGCCCGACGGGCAATATTATGAGTTGAAACTGATGATTTCCATTTTGGAGCGGGATGACATGGTGGAGGCTATGCTTTGGTATCTGGGAGCGCTGTTCCTGTTGTTTCTCATCTGTACTTCCATCGGCATCCAGTTGGTGCTGAAGGGAGTGTTCCGTCCGTTACATAGGTTGCTTGACTGGCTGCACTGCATTCAGCCCGGCAAGGAGGTGCCTCCATTGGACAACCCGACGAAGATACGGGAGTTCCGCCAGCTGAGCGATGCTGCATTGGATATGGGCAACCGCAGCTACAAGGCATACGAGGAGCAGAAGCAGTTCATCGAGAATGCCTCGCATGAGTTGCAGACACCGCTTGCCATCGTGAGGGGAAAAGTGGAACTGCTGGCTGAGAGTGAAGGGATGACGGAACAGCAAATGGAGCAGCTGGACGAGATATATGCCACGCTGGGGCGTGCCGTAAAACTGAACAAGTCCCTGCTGTTGCTTTCCCGTATAGAGAACGGGCAGTATACCGAGATGGAGGATGTCTCGGTGGATGAGATATTGGATGAACTCTTGCCCGACCTGATGGATATCTATGAACATAAGCAGGTGAGACTGATACGAAAACGGGAGGAGCAGCCTTTTATTATCCGTTGCAACCATTCGCTGGCGCAAATACTGGTTTCCAATCTGGTGAAGAATTCGTTGCTGCACAATAGGGAAGGGGGAGAGTTGCAGGTACTTACCACTCCAACTTCGCTGGTCATAAAGAATACGGGTGATGTTCCTTTGGATGGAGAGAAGTTGTTCCGGCGTTTCTATCATGGCATGGATGGCAAGAAAGACTCCACCGGACTGGGGCTTGCCATAGCGCGTTCCATTGCGTTGTCGTCTTCATTGAAGCTCACGTATGAATGGCAGGACGGTATGCATACCTTCCGTCTGGTTAAAGAAAGTGAAATTTACCGTTAACTGCGATTGTTCCCAAATCTTTCCTAATTCTCTACCGTTATTTGCAGTGTGAATGATATGAAATTTATTAGTAACATTAAAAAATAACGATTATGAAGAAAGTATTGTCTATTCTTGTGTTGGCTCTTGTAGCTGTTCAGTTTGCCTTTGCCGGTGATGTTATCACTCAGGATGCCAAGCAGCTTCCGCTGACGGCACGCAATTTTATCAACCAGTATTTCTCGAAACCGCACATTTCACACATCAAGATTGAAAGTGAAATATTGCAGACTAAAAAATATGAAGTGCTGTTGACAGACCGTACGGAAATAGACTTCGACAAGAAAGGAAATTGGTTGGAAGTGGATTGCAAGAAGTCCGCTGTTCCCGAAGCATTGATTCCGGTTCCCGTAAAGGAGTATGTGAAGGCTAACTTCCCGAGAGAGATTATTACTAAAATCGAGCGCGGACGTACCGGCGTGGAAATTGAACTGGGTAATGATTACTCTTTGAAGTTCAACAAAAAGGGAAAGTTCGTCAGCATGGACGACTGATTCTCCGGTAGCTATTAACTTAAACCTTATAGAGAAATGATGAGAATGAAGATTCAAATGTTGGCGATGATGTTCATCGCCGCCTTTGCACTTGGTGCATGCAGTGATGATGACGACAAGGATGATGTCAAAGTGCCCGAAGCAATGCCACAAGCATTGAAGTCCAAATACCCTTCCGCAATCCATGTGGAATGGGAACAGAAAGGGGGCTATTTTGTTGCAGATTGTAAAGTGGATGGGCAGGAAAAGGATGTATGGTTCAATAATCAGGCGGAATGGCAACTGACGGAAACCGAATTGCTTTGGAATAATCTTCCGGGAACAGTACAGACCTCTTTCAGCGCCAGTGAGTATGCCGGTTGGAAGATAGAGGAGATTGTTCTTTTGGAGTATCCGGTAGTGCCTATGCAGTTTGTCATTGAAGTTGAAAAGGGAAATGCAGAGTATCAATTGTTCTATTCGGAAGAAGGCGGCCTGCTACAGACAAAAGATGTGAGCGGTAATAGGGATGATACGCATTGGCCGGTAAAACTTGATTAGAGAAGAGTTAAGGATAAGGGATTAAGGACATTAGTGTTGTGCAATCATATTGAAAACTTAATCCCTTAATCCTTAATCCCTTATCCTTAACTACATCGGCTTATAATCCTTCGCCAGTCCTCCTTCGCTGGTTTCTTTGTAGAGGGAGGGCAGGTCGTTTCCGGTTTCTTTCATGACTTCCACCACTTTGTCGAATGACACGCGGTGCATGCCGTCGGTGAAGGAGGAGTAAAGGTTGGCATCCAAGGCGCGTGCGGCGGCGTAGGCATTACGTTCGATGCACGGGATTTGTACCAGTCCGCAAACTGGGTCGCAGGTCATACCCAAATGATGCTCCAATCCCATTTCGGCGGCATATTCTATTTGTGCCGGACTGCCTCCAAACAATTGGTTGGCTGCGGCTGATGCCATGGAACATGCTACACCTACCTCTGCCTGGCATCCGGCTTCCGCTCCCGAAATGGAAGCGTTGGTCTTCACGATGTTTCCTATCAGTCCAGCTGTGGCAAGGGCACGAAGTATGCGTGTGTCGCTGAACTCCCGGCTTTTTTGCAGATGATAGAGCACTGCCGGTACAATGCCACACGAACCGCAGGTAGGTGCAGTGACAATGACCCCACCTGACGCATTTTCTTCACTTACTGCCAAGGCATAGGCAAATACCAGTCCGCGCGACTGGAGGGAAGCCTTGTAGCCACTGGCACGTATATAATAGGTAGAAGCCTTTCGGCGCAGATTCAGAGGGCCGGGCAAGACTCCTTCACTATCCAATCCCCGTTTTACGGCAGCCTGCATGGTTTTCCATACCTCCTGCAGGTAATCCCAAATGTCGCTTTCCTCGCATTCCTTGACGTACTCCCAGTAACTTTTTCCGGTACGTTCACACCATTGTAGTATTTCGGTCATACTGTTCATTTCGTATACATCCGGGGTGTTTACGGATGATGCTCCGTCATTCTCTTCTGCCAGGGCACCGCCGCCGACACTGAATACAGTCCATTGGTCGGTCTCCTTGCCTTCGCTGTCCAAAGAGACGAATTTCATACCGTTGGGATGGAAGGGCAGGAATATTTTGGGCTCCCAGATTATTTCTACCGGTGCTGCGGGTTGCAGTGTCTCGGTGATGGCAACATTGGTCATGTGCCCCTTGCCGGTAGCGGCGAGGCTTCCGTATAGGGTTACTTGGAAGGCGGCTGCTTCGGGATGCCTTTCCAGGAATATCTGAGCTGCCTTGCGCGGCCCCATAGTGTGGCTACTGGATGGACCGGTACCGATACGGTAGAGTTCTTTGATTGATTTCATATATTTCAGATTTATGATTTCAGATTTATGATTTAATTATCAACTGTCAATTATCCATTAACTCAAGTCTACTACGGTAATGCCTGCTCCGCCGAACTGTATATGTTCGTCGGCAAAGTGGCGCACTCCGGGAACGGTTTCCAGATATTGGCGGATAAGCGTGCGCAGGATACCCGTTCCTGTTCCGTGAAGGATACGCACACGCGACATGCCGACGAGGATAGCATCATCAATGAAATAGGTGACGGCTTGCAGCGCTTCGTCGCCACGCATGCCACGGACATCAATGTCTTGCTTGAAATGTAGTTTCTTCTCATACATGCTGTCTTGGGTCTGGACGCTGATGAAAGTGCTTTTGGCGGACACGTCAGCTTGTTTGGGCTGCGCGTTGGTGCGTTCCAGCCTGTCCAGCTTGACGGTAGTCTTGATGCTGCCGAACGCGATAATCGCATTCTTGCCGTTCACTTCCATTACCTCGCCCACAGAGGTCTGTCCCTTTATTCTGACGTTGCAGCCGGGGACGATTGCCGCGAGGCGTTCCGCTTCTTTCCGCGCCTGCTGTTCTGCCAAAGCCTGGGCAGACGGTCCGTTCTCTTTTCCATCGCCTGCTTTCTTTTCCTTTTTCCGGTTCTGCTTTTCTTTCAGCTTTTCCATCTTGCGGGCAATTTTTTCTTCCAGTTCCTTGTTGGCAAGCGCTTCCATTGATTCGCGGAAGTCCGTCAACTCCTGGCGGGCCTGGCGTGTCTTTTCTTTTTCTGCCTGGGCTTCTTTGATGGAGCGTATGGTGTTCTCGATGCGTGCATTGGCTTCCTGCATCAGTTGATCCACCTCTTCTTTCGCTTTGCGCAGAATATCCTTCCGGGATTTCTGCAAATCTTCGATTTCGGTCTGATAACGCTCGATGGTCTCTTCCATGTGCTTTTCACGCTGGCGTATTGTCTGGCGTTTGCCTTCCCAATAGCGTTTGTCGCGCACAATGTCCTGCAGGTACTTATCGGCGTTGATGTATTCGCTGCCCACAATTTCCGAGGCATCGGCGATGACATCTTCCGGCAGACCTATCTTGCGGGCAATCTCCACAGCGAACGAACTGCCCGGATTGCCTATCTGTAGTTGGAACAGTGCCTGCATCAGATGGCGGTCGTAGAGCATGGCGCCATTCACTACACCTTCGTGGTCTTCGGCAAAATGCTTCAGGTTCTGGTAGTGTGTGGTGATGACACCGAACGTCTGTTTCTGGTTGAAACGCTTCAATACGGCTTCGGCAATGGCACCTCCTATCTGGGGTTCTGTTCCGCCCCCGAATTCATCAATCAGGATGAGGCTCCGTTCGTTGCAGCTTTTCATCATGATTTTCATGTTCGTAAGGTGGGAGGAGTAGGTGCTCAAATCATCTTCAATGGACTGCTCGTCACCGATGTCGATGAATATACTGCTGAATATTCCGGCATGACTGCGTTCGTGCATCGGGATGAGTAGTCCGGATTGCAGCATGTATTGTAATAAGCCTACTGTCTTTAAGCAGACGGACTTGCCGCCTGCGTTCGGACCGGAGATGATGAGGATACGTTGCTTCTCATTCAGTTCGATGTCAAGCGGTACGACTTTTTTGCCATGTTTGGCGAGAGAAAGTTGCAAGAGTGGGTGTACCGCCATTGTCCAGTCCAGCAGTTGCTTGTTTTCGAGAGCCGGTTTCAGTCCGGATATTTGCTCGGCAAACAATGCTTTGGCACGTATGAAGTCTATTTCGGCAAGGAACTCGTATGATAGCAGTACGTCGGGGATGGAGGGACGCAACTGGTTGGAGAAGCCCGTCAGGATGCGGATAATTTCTCTGCGTTCGTCACCTTCAAGTTCTCGTATGCGATTGTTGGCTTCCACTACTTCGGCAGGCTCGATGAATACGGTTTTACCACTGGCCGACTCGTCGTGTACAATACCGCGTATTTTCCGTTTCAGTGCCGGTGCAACGGGAATGACCAGACGGCCGTCACGCATGGTGGGTGTTACGTCTTTGTCCACAACGCCCTCGGACTGGGCATTTCGTAGAATACTGTTCAGTGAGCGGGAGATGCTTCCCATGGTACTTGCCAGTTCCCGACGGATGCGTGCCAGTTCTGCGGAGGCGTTGTCCTTGATTTTTCCGTAAGGAGAGAGGATGCCGTTTATTTTCGCTATGAGCTGCGGGAAGACGGTGATGTCTCTCGCCAGCTTTTTCAGGCAAGGGTAGGGGGAAGCGCTTTCTTCCTCATCATCGTCGCTTTTCTGTAGGAAGCGTACTATATCGCGTATGGTTTCCAGCGAACGGCGCAGGTCGAAAAGTTCTGGCTCGTCCAGATACATGCCTTCCACGCGTATGCGTTTCAGTGACGGACGTACATCAAAAAAGTATTGTGCCGGGAAGTTGTCTTCTTCTTGGAGTATGCGTACAAATTCGGTGACTTGGTCCAGACGCTCCTCCACCTCTCCAAAGTGGTCGGAGAATGCCATGTCCATCACCCGTTCTTCACCAAGTGTACTGAGGCATTTTTCTTTCAGCAATCGGCGTATTTGGTCGAAACCTATTTTCTGTTCAAAGTTCTGCGGATATATCATGGTGCAAAAGTACTATTAATTCATGAAAAAAGAGAAAGGAAGTTTGCAGAATTAAAAATGATTTGTACCTTTGCATCGCTTTAAGAAAAAAGCACTTCCCGAAAAGGAAGTTTTTAGGAGAGGTGGCAGAGTGGTCGATTGCGGCGGTCTTGAAAACCGTTGTACTGCGAGGTACCGGGGGTTCGAATCCCTCCCTCTCCGCTGAACACTAAAGACAAATGGTGGAAAAGCTAAGACAAGTCCCGTAAAATCAAGGTTTTACGGGACTTTTTTCGTTTTGTCGACAGACAAGAAAAGGACAAGAAAATGCCCCGTTTGGACAAAGTAGTGTTACTAAATCGTTACTGAAAATTGAGCGAAATAAAATAGTAACGATTTTAATGCTAAGTTGCTGATTTGTCGCTCGTTGTCTCTTAGATGTCCGTTCATAAACTAATTGTTAATCGTTCCTTTGCAATGGGAAGTTATAACCCCATTGTTACGGACATAAAAAACAAAGTATATGAGCAAAAGTACATTTAAGATTCTCTTCTACATTAGAAAGAATCAAGTAAACAAGGATGGAACAGTCTGTATTATGGTCAGACTGACGGTAAGTGGTGATGTCACACAATTCAGTTCAAAATTGAATGTGGATCCAAAGGCATGGGACGTGAGACTGGGAAAAGTGGCTGGCAATTCTGTAAAAGCACGTCAATTAAATGATTTGTTGGAAGATATACGTACCTCTCTAAAAAATCACTATCGTGATATTGAAGTACATGAGTCGTTTGTTACAGCGGAGAAAGTGAGAAATGCGTTCTTGGGTTTTACTGCCAAGCAACGGACTCTTTTGGAACTATTTAAGAAGCATAATGAGGATGCACAAAAGCTGGTAGGTATCAGTAAAACGCCTGCAATTATGGCGAAGTATGACCGATGCTATAGAAGGATAGAAGAATTTATGAAAGCAAAGTATAATATCACGGATATTGCTTTGAAGGAAATCAATCATATGTTCATTACAGATTTTGAAACGTATCTGCGTACCGTCAGTTTATGTAATGAGAATACAACCGCGAAATTTATGCAGACTTTCCGAATGATTGTTATTATGGCAAAGAATAACGGCTGGATTTATACTGATCCGTTCATGAATTATAAGATTCGATTGAAACGGGTGGATAGAGGCTATCTGACCGAACAGGAGATACAGAAAATATTGAAGAAAAAGTTCCCAACGAAACGTTTGGAACAGGTGCGGGATGTATTTATTTTTTCTTGTTTTACTGGGCTCAGTTACATTGATATAAAGACGCTGAAAGCAAGTGAAATCTGTACCTCGTTTGATGGTAAGCTATGGATTATGAGGCATCGCCAAAAAACAGATACCCCGGTGAATGTTCCACTTCTGAAAATTCCATTGGCTATACTGAAGAAGTATGATGGACAATTACCTAAAGGTGAATTATTGCCCGTATTAAGCAATCAAAAGTTAAATTCTTATCTGAAAGAGATTGCTGATTTGTGCGGAATTAATAAAAATATTACTTTTCACCTCGCAAGACATACATTTTCAACGACTGTCACGCTTGCTAAAGGTGTTCCCATTGAAACAGTCAGCAAAATGTTAGGACATACGAATATAGAAACGACACAGATTTATGCCCGCATCACGAATGATAAGATACGTAATGATATGCAGCAATTATCTGGAAAATTAGATGAATTCGAATCAATAGCGTTAAACTCATAATGATAATAGAATATAGAGTATGGACGAAGGAAAAGTAATTATAGAAGCAAAGGATTCCGGCGGTGTTCGTATTGCTCTCAGACCTGCGGAGGATGGGAGCATCTGGATGAATATACGGGAGATCGCCGATATATTCAATGTTGGCGGAGCATCTGTTGAACGACAAATCAAAAAGATTTTTGCTGAAGGTGAATTACATGAGTATGCGGTGAGAAAAGATATGCCGATAGAATATGCTCCCGGTAAGCATGGATGGTTGGATTATTATAATCTTAATATGATTATTATGCTTGCTTTCCGTATGAAGAGTGCGTTTTGCGCCATGTTCAGGGAATGGATTACGGAACAACTTGTACGAAGGGTCAGTGAACAACAAATCCCTATTGTACTGCAAATAAGTAAAAAGCAAAGTGTAAACTAATAGACTTTCATAAAATTGAACGGCTTTTCCTGCTTTTATAGGTGGGAGAAAGCCGTTTCTTTGTTTATAATCGGTGCGTTTACTCCTTTGTGGTAAAAGAAGCTAAAAGAATAATGAATGATGTTTCCCTTCGGATGTCAAGATGGTATATTTGCATAAAATATTGAAATAGAATATAGTGCTTATGGTTGAAGACTTTAATATGCTTTTTGAATATGATTCTGGCTATGTAGTAGATGGGTATAAAGTTCCAATGGGCTATGAGTTGGGAAGTTGTGAGGAATTTTTCTATCTGCACCGACAACCACAGGGTGAATTTGTAATTGTACTGAAAGAAGGAGGTCTTTTCTATTTCTTATCTGATAGCTTTAGCGACTTTACGGGACTTTGTAAGGATTATGACTGGTATGTCATTTCGCATCAGTCGTTCAATACACAACTTGAAATAGGCATTGGGCTGATGAATACCGGAGGGGCGGTTGGTTGGATCGGGCGGGCGGAATCTTCGGAAAGATTGAGTATGTATAAGGATATATTGGTTTTCTCTTATGATTGTGGAGTGGAAACAGAGTTTTATCCTTATGATACAGCTTTCACCGGAAGTTGTGAGATTGACGGGAGTACTTGCCACTATGTGCATGATTATTATCCTACACGTATCCAAAAAATAGATGTACATCAAAAGCGTATCAGTAATTTGATTTTCCGATTCAAAGAGGGAGGACATTGCGGGATGCTGGTGGCTAAGATTGTATCTCTCTGCATGAAGAATATTTCTTATTATAATTCTCCTGAAAAGACGATACTAATTCCTATTCCTGCTTCTACAAGGGAACGGCAACGGAAAAGATTTCCTGTTCTCTGCTATCATTTATCGAAGTGGTTGAATGTGCGTGATGGCTTCCAGACCATCTGGATTGAAGAGGAACGGGAGCAGATGAAAGGTACTTCGCATAAGGATGTGGTGTCTAATCTGAGTATCAAAAGGAGAGATATAAATGGGATGCACGTAATATTATTCGATGATATATTAACCACCGGACAGAGTTTTAAACAGTTGAAGCGAAGAATGATAGACTTGGGCGCTAAGTCTGTGACCGGGATATTTCTTGGAAAAACAGTTTGGCTAAATGATTGAGAATCTGTTTTGGCTTTTATGTTTTCCGATGCAGAGAAATGAGTTTTAAATAATGTAGTTGCTGAATATAGATGAAATATTATTTGTAATTTTTAGTTATGGAAGTAAAGAGTGATATTATGAAAATAAAGGAAGAACCGTTGGTAGATAAGGAATATCTACTTGAAAAATTCCCGGGAAAGGGTGGGTGGACTTACGCTCTGATCCCTAAAATTTTACAGGATAAACACTCACATTTTGGTTGGGTAATCGTAAACGGCAGTATTGACGGTTATGAAATCAAGAAGTTCCATTTAATGCCGTCGGGTAACGGGCAACTGCTTCTTTCCGTGAAAGCGGAAATACGGAAAAAGATAAAGAAACAAGCGGGAGATTATGTTCATGTCATTTTATATCCGGACAATGAACCACTGGAAATTCCTGAGGAACTGCTTTTATGCCTACAAGAAGATCAGGATGCACAACAATTCTTTCATTCATTGAACGAAAACGAACAACACAATTATGTCAAGTGGATTTATTCCGCCAAGACAGATGAAACAAGGGTAGAAAGAATAGCTAAAACTCTTGTCAGACTATCTAAGCATCAAAAAAACAAAAACAATCAATAAGACATTTTTTCTTTCACTAACCAATGGGGCGTTTGGAGTTAATCAGTATGCCTGTATTTTAGTAAATTCATAAGAAATGGCAGTTGGAAAATACGAAATGTTTATCTGTAAAAACTATTCTTTTGAGTTGTTTGTCTTTCGTGATTTCTTACGTTCATATTTTAGATGATTCATTTCTTTTTGCGTATATCTGATGTATTTACATTCGTCAATTTTATATCTTTCAAAAACTTTCTTCAAGTGAAGTTTCTCATCTACGATAGAGAATCTACCACCTCTAACCTTCTCTGCTCCGTACTCGTTGAAGTATTTCTCAACAATAGGGTCAAGTTCCTCAATAATCTCCAAATGATCTTTAGGACAAATTACGGGAATAATTTCCAATAGCTTAACAGGAGTGTGGAGTTTGCACCATTCGCAATATTTACCTTTCTCATATTTCTGCATAAGTGCTGTCAAATTACTACTGTAGCTTACATGGTAATAACCATCCTCTAATGCCAGCACATAAACAACCATAATGCGCTCGTTATCATTAAGTGGCAAATCATAATCTATCTCAGGATTATTTTTCTCATAATCTTCTAAGAGTTTGCTGTAATTACTAAAGTTAGTGACATTCACACCTTTCCCTTTTTTCTGTAAGAATGATTGTATAGCTCCTAAATGCTGTTCCGGCTCCAATAAATTAAAACTCCCTCCACGGACATTCTCATACCCGTATTCAGCACCGCATTGAAGCACCCACTCATTAACCATATTCATATCAGGAATACCATTTTCAAATACTGCTTCCTGATATTTCAATAACCGTATGGGTTTATTGATGTAAGTCCAATTTGAAGCAGTACCTTTTTCCTGTCTTTTAAGGGCGGATTTCAAGGAACGGGAGTAGCCGACATAATATTTGTTATTTTCCAATTCAAGAAGATATATGTAATACTCTCTTTTACTAAATGAAATATCCTTAATATCTATATCTAAAAAATATCCGCAATGTTGTAGGTACTTTATGGTTTCGATTTCACCCACATTACACCAATAGCCACCTCTGACCATTTGCCAGCCTTTGGCTTTCATCATTTTTATAGTTTGGTGGTTTTCCCAACGGTCCTCTTCTTCGAGAGAAGAAACGAGAAAAGATTCTTTTTCAATTACACTAACAGGGGGGTGTAATTTAGTCCATACAGCTCCTTTATCGCTAAAGTGTTCATTAAATCTTCTGTCAGGATCAATGGTCTTTCCTACATAATAATAACCATCTTTCAGTGCTAACGTATAGATATATATCTGATAAGTCATTGCTTTTCAATGCGTTTATTGGTTTTATGTACATTGCCTCTCTCGTGAACGGGGGTGTATATTTGCACATCCAGCGCAAATATAAGCAAAGAATTAATGTGACCTAATGATTTGGCATTACAGATTTTTATTATAACTCTGATATAGCTTAAATTCCAGAGAAATCTTACATAGGTAGTTACCTACCTGTGGATTCTCCCTCTTTTATCTTTTCAATTTTGCGCCATAATCAAAAAGCGTAAAAGAATGGAAATAATTACTCTGGATCATCAGGTATATCAAGATTTGGTGACTCGAATTAATCGGATTTCCGATTATGTATTCAAAAAAGCAGCAGTGCCTACAGCAGAGCCTGAAATATGGCTGACAAGTGAGGAACTGGCTGAACTTCTTAAAATTAGTACGAGAACTCTTCAGCGTATGAGGAAAGAACGAACCATCCCTTATTGTATGATACGGAGTAAATGCCTGTATCGTTTTTCCGATGTGGAAAAATGTATTGCACAACGTATTGTCAGCTGTAATCCGCAGACGCTGGATGAGTTTAGAGAAAGTTATAGAACTACTCACGAATCTACTTCCCGATGAATACTCCACTAGATACAACCACTTTTGAAAATTGGATGCGCCAAATTATGGAACGCTTCGACCGGAACGAACAGCTTATCGCCTCCCTTACGAGCAAGGAACTCAGGGAGGTGAAATACCTCGACGGGGAACAGCTGCTCGACAATCAGGACTTATGCGAGTTGCTCAACACGAGCAAACGCTCCATCCAGCGTTACCGCAGTTCGGGGACACTGAAATACCAGATGCTTTGGCACAAGGTGTATTACAAGGAATCGGACGTGCAGGAGTTCCTGAAAACCCATTTCAAAGAGTTTGAAGGGAAAAACATGGCGAAAAGGGAAAAGGCATGACGCCACAAACTTCCAGACGGAAGCCACAAGCTGCCACACGGTTCTTCCCCCATTGCGGGACGGTTGATAGCCGCTACTTTCGTGGGCGAAACAATTTCATTTTTAATTTAAAGCAATAAAGTATGGAACAAAAAAAGAATCAAAAGGACGTGCTGATTGTCCGGGACGAGAAGACGGGCGAAATCAGCGTCGTCGCCGGGCTTAAAAAGGACGGCACGCCGAAAACGACTGCCGCTTCGGGAGCCAACCAGAAGGATTTTCTGTTGTTCGACAAGAACAGCAACCCGCTGGACAGCTTTCTGGACAACTTTTTCCGGCAATGCAAGGAGCCGAAACGCTTCGGCTTCTACCGGGTGGCGGCGGAGAACATCGAGCATGTGATAGACGTCCTCAAAGACCTGCTTAAAAATCCCGAAAAGAACCGTGACCTGCTGGAACCGCACCACGTGGATACGTCCAAGTACGAACAGCAGGCGCAAACTGTACCCGAAGAAGTCAAACCTACTTCCGATGCGCCCAATGATCTCAACCCTTTTTGGCAATCAGTTGAAGAGCATTGGTTTCCTGAAGAAAAAGAGTCCGAAAAACCGAATGTAGCTAACACTTGAAAAGGGACCCGGAACAACATTTAAAACGTGCCCCACCCATGGGTATGTTTAACCGAACAAAATTGGTATATTCATAAAAACCAATGGCGTTCATAATATGTACCACATGGAAGAAAGAGATTCCATAATTCTCGCCTATAGGCGTGACGGATTGAGCATCCGTGAGATCGCCCGTCGTAACGGCATGAGCCGCAAGACTGTACGCAAGTATCTCCGGGCTTTCGAACAAGCGGTCGGTGACAACCCCGATGCGGAAGCAATGGACACGTACCTGCAGCAGCCGGTGCGCTATGACAGCAGCAAACGTGTCCGCAGAGTGATGAACCAGCAGGTGATGGAGGCGATAGACGGCTTCATGGCCCGCAACCGGTCTAATGCCGCGGCCGGATTGCGCAAGCAGCAGATGCGCAAGATTGACATGTGGCGCCGGTTGCGCGATCAAGGCATAGAGATTGCCTATTCGACGGTATGCCAGTATGTCCGTGCATTGGAAGTGGCGGTGTCCGCTCCAGCCAAGTCCCCGGCGGCGTTCATCCGCCAGGAGTATGAACCGGGGTTCCGGTGCGAGTTTGACTGGGGCGTGCTGACACTTTGGATTGCCGGTGTCAAGACGAAGCTGCACATGGCCGTGTTCACGATGAACCATAGCAACCTGCGGCGGGCATACCTGTTCTCCCGCGAGGACACGTTGGCCCTGATGGAAGCACACCGCAACTGCTTCCGTGCTTTGGGGGGCACGCCGCAAGTAATGGCCTACGATAACATGCGGGTGGCCGTCAAGAAGTTCCTTGGACAGGAGCGCGAACATACCGATGCCCTGCGCCGCATGGAACTCCACTATTGTTTCACCCCTCATTTCTGTAATCCGCGTTCGGGATGGGAGAAAGGTAAGGTGGAGCGTTCGGTGGAACATATCCGCCGGCGGGCTTTCGCCTATGATGTCCGTTTCGGTTCGCTGGAGCAGGCGCAGTGTCATCTTGACAAGGTCTGTGACAGGCTCAACGGGGAGGCTTCCAACATGTCTGCGCAAGAGAAGAAGGAGCGCGTACAGGCCGATATTGCGGCTTTGCGGCCGCTTGACCACGGTGACATGGGCTGCTTTGAGCAGCGGCATGCCCGTGTCGGGAAGTATTCCACCATTACCGTCGATGGTGTGCATTACTCTGTGCCTGACCGGCTTGTCGGTCGGGAGGTACCCATAAAGATGTATTCCGAGCGTATTGTCGTGCTTGACGGTCGCGACAAGGTAGCCACGCATGTACGCTCCCGGCGTCTCGGTGACTGGTGTATCGACCTGATGCACTATCTGGGCACGTTCCTTCGCAAGCCTGCGGCGTTGGGACGAACCACGGCCATGCGACAGGTACACCCGGACGTGGCGGCACTGTTTCGCAAACATTTTACGGATTCTCCCAGATCGTTTGTCGAACTGCTCGTGTTTACCCGTGACAACCAGCGCACTTATGCCGACATACTGGCTGCGGCAGACCGTCTGTCCTCCCGGGGACTCAAACGCCTGTCTTCCGAACAATTGAGCGCCGAGATGCTGGCCAGTGACGGCAATGGAACCGCAAACGTCCGTCAAGACG